>JAZNII010000137.1:0-24072 GCA_045577415.1 Eubacteriales bacterium | reverse complement strand
AGATATTATGTCCATGAACGAAGGCTTCATCAAGAGAGTGTTCAAGGAGGTTCTCGACGTTGAGATAGAGACTCCTATGCAGAGACTCACCTTCGCCGAGGCTATGGACAGATACGGCTCGGACAAGCCCGATACCCGTTTTGGTATGGAGATCCAGAATATCTCCGAGTGCGTTAAGTCGAGCGAGTTCGTAGTGTTCAAGTCGGCTATTGAGAACGGCGGAAGCGTTCGCTGTATCGTTGCAAAGAATGCCGCAAGCATACTTACAAGAAAAGAGATAGACAAGCTTACCGAGCATGCAAAGGGAATTGGTGCAAAGGGTCTTGCATACGTCCGCTGGGCAGACGAGGCTCCTAACTGCTCCTTTGCGAAGTTTATGACGGCTGAGGAGCTTGAAGCGATCTATACCGCAGTCGGTTTTGAAAAGGGCGACGTAATGCTTATTTGCGCCGACAAGGATAAGGTAGTCCTTCCCACTCTCGGTGCGCTCCGTAATCTTCTCGGTAAGAAGCTTGACCTCATTCCCGAGGGCAAGTTCAACTTCCTCTGGATCACAGAGTTCCCCTTCTTCGAGTGGAACGAGGAGACCGAGCATTGGGACGCTATGCACCATCCCTTCACAATGCCTCTTGAAGAGTGTCTCCCTCAGCTTGAAAGCGATCCCGGAAGTGTCCGTGCGAAGTGCTACGACATGGTTCTTAACGGAACCGAGCTGCTTTCAGGCTCTATCAGAATCACCGACTGGCAGCTTCAAGAGAAGATGTTCAAGGCTTTGGGACTTACTCCCGAGGAGATCGAAGCGAAGTTTGGATTCCTCGTTGAAGCCTACAAGTACGGCGCGCCTCCTCACGGCGGCTCGGGTATGGGTCTTGACCGCCTTGCCATGGTCATGTCGGGCGCAGACTCTCTCCGTGACGTTCTCGCCTTCCCCAAGGTTCAAAATGCAAGCGAGCTTATGTCGGGTTGCCCCGCACCAGCAGACGCAAAGGCTCTCGCTGACCTTTCTATCGCTGTTATTGAAGAAGAATAATATTAAGGTTTGCGGCGAAGCCGATTTTGAAAGTTTCGCTCAAGCCTTTTCAAAGGCTTGTCGGAGCCGCCGCGAGCGGCGGACGCCTCCGCAGAGGCGAAATTCCCCTTATCATTTTTAAGCGCCACGAAGGGGTGAATTTCGGCGTAGCCGAAAGAGGGGAAACACACAAGTGGGGGTTTCCCCTTTTGTTATACAATCTACTTATTTTAAAAAATGAGGACATATTATGTACCGCGAAATATCTAAATTTATTTTATACCGTGACTCGCTTGACGGCACGATTTTATCGGAGCTTGGCAGAGTTTTCAAGGATTTTGACGCGAAAACAGCCACAGACGACGATCTCCGCACACGCATCTACGCGCAGGTGCGCCGTCTGCTTGAATTGGCGACCAAATACGGCTTTGACAACAACCTCTGGCATAATTATCTCACCTTTTTGATAATTACCGACGAAAACCCTTTCAGCCTGACCTACGAAAAGGCGGGGGAGCAGGAGGGAACTGTCAACGGCTTTGCAATCAACGATTTCTCGGTGTTCAAGGCTCTTTTCAACTTTGATTTTGCGCCGATCGAGGAGGCTCTTGACATAAACTGCTTCTCGGTGCTGTCGAATTATCAGGCAATCGCCAAGAGAGAGCAGATATTCAACAAAAACGTCAGCGAAAAGGTCAAAGCACTCTCCACCGAGATCGAAAAGGCAGCGGACGGCGAGGCGATTTTCCATTTGGTCGCCGACTTCTACAAAAAATACGGAGTGGGAATGTTCGGTCTTAACAAGGCGTTCAGAATAGAGACCGACGAGAGCTTTTCTACCGTCAAGTTCCGCGCGATCACCAATATGCAATCGGTGCATCTTGAAGATCTTATCGGTTACGAGCCGCAAAAACGCGCGCTGATCGAGAACACCGAGGCGTTCGTAGAGGGCAGGGGAGCAAACAATCTTCTGCTTTACGGTGACAGTGGCACGGGCAAATCTACATCTATCAAGGCGATAGTCAATATGTATTACGACAGAGGACTTCGCATGATAGAGATCTACAAGCATCAGTTTGGCTGCCTCTCAAAGATCATCAGCGAGATCAAGAACCGCAACTACCGTTTCATTATATATATGGACGACCTTTCCTTTGAGGAGAGCGAGATCGAGTACAAGTATCTGAAAGCGATCATTGAGGGTGGCGTTGAGACCAAGCCCGACAACGTGCTGATATATGCCACGTCCAACCGCCGTCACCTTATCAAGGAGACCTGGAATGACAGAAGCGATATGTCCACAAAGAACGACATCCACCGCTCCGAGACAATCGAGGAAAAGCTTTCCCTTGTCAACCGCTTCGGTCTCTCTATCGGATTTTTCAAGCCCACCCGTCCCGAATTTGACGCTATGGTGCTTGAGCTTGCCGCCCGTCATCCCGAAATTACTATGGACAAGGAGCAAATAGTTGCCGAAGCCCATAAGTGGGAAATGCTTGGCGGCGGCATCTCTGGCAGAACCGCGCAGCAGTTCATAAACCACCTCTGCGGTCTGGCAAAGTGATGCGGGGGATGCGATTTCCGCTTTTTCGAGAAAAAGCTTGGCAAAAAGCTTCCACTAAAAAAGGCATAAAGGATAGCCGAAAGGGTTATAAAACCGTGAGGATTTTAGACGAAGCCTATCTGCTATCGTATTGCAAGTGAATTTTTGAATGATAAGATAAAAAGCGAAGGGTATTTATCCTTCGCTTTTTGGCTTATTTAAAGATTTGAAGAGAAAATTTTTATTCGTCAGAAGATTAAGTCCCAGCAAAAACACGATAACACATACGGCACTTCCCGTGCAAGCATTCATAACCGTTATCTCGGTGGCGGTCATTCCCTCGAAGCTTACAAGCATAGAGCGTTGCAGAGAGAAGATTGAAACGAAGGCATCTGCAAAGGATATATTCCGCAGTGCTATCATTTGCCCCGACGCGCTATGTCGGGATTTGATCAGATTAATAGTTGCCAAAGTGATCTTTGTAAATGCATAGGTTGCAATCGCTATCATGGTTATCATGTGGAATTTGTGCGCGCCCTCTCCCGTGACCGAAAGAATTACCGTCGGTATAAGGGAGAAAGACAGGGCTATGAGCATTGCGCCCGTAAGCCCTGTGACGAAGCGGTTGCTTTTTTTGCTCAATATTACGGCAAAGCGCACGGCACTCAAAATTACGTAATACAAGCCGACGATGAAAAGCCACCACGACCGCGTCACTGCTCCAAAGATGATATTGCAAGCGCCGTAGGCAATGTTTGACAACAGGCTGAGCGTCGCGAATTTCATCGTCCTATCCATTGATATTTCTTTCTCCCATAATGCAATCGGTGATGACCTTGACTACGGTATCGATATCGTCGGAGCAATCGTTTCTCAGCCATTCGTTCACAACGGCGAAAACTCCGGTAAGATAAAATTTCATAACGTAAGGGCGCTCATTTTCAGGAACGTTGAAGCGAGCGAGAATAGGATCGAAGATGTCGGTGAACATTCGCCCGTACACCTCGTCCAATTTCATAGAGTTGAACTGCTTTATGGATATCTTGAAGATTCTCTGGTTTTCTTTTATAAACATCAGATAGGGAGTGAGATATTCACCGGTGATGAACACCAAATCCTTGTTTTCGCAATTATCCAGGCGAACGGCGAAGGAGTTGCTGTCAACGGAATAATATGCAAAATGCTTATCAAGAATATATTGAGTGGTCTCCTTCAAGAGGTCAGACGTGTTTTCGTAGTGAAGATAAAAGGTTGAGCGGTTGACTCCTGCCACAGAGCATATCTCCTTGATGGTGATATAAGAAAAATCCTTTTTTTCAAGAAGCGTGATGAGGGCTTCGTCCATTTTTATGGCTGTGTTGAAATATTTACTTTCGTTCTTGTTCATAAGACGTTACCCCTTTGATGAATTATTTAACTCCGCTGATTTCTTTTGCAAGCTCTACTATCTCAAACGCGTATTTCTTTTTGCCGTTTTCAAGTATCTTTTTGTAGATGGGATAGTTTATTCCCATGCAGGTAAAGCCGATTATACCTATAACGATGCCGAGGATGGTTAAGGGAAGTGTACCTCCGATGACCTGCATAGCAAGGCTCATGCCGGTTCCCGCCACAAGGGAGGAAATGATACCGAAGGTATAAGCGAAAACTATTGCGGGTGTTTTTGCCTTTCTGTCCAGCTTGCGGAGCGCTACGATTTTGGAGTTGTCCTGGGGAGCATACTCCTTTGCGATGGATTCTGCGTAAATTTTGTCTGTGTTCATTTTGTTGTTTCTCCTTTTCAATTTTGTATGCTTTATTATACCAATTCAAAAAAGAAAAGTGAACAACACATTTTTGCGAAAATGTTGCTTTGTGAAAAATCAGATCTCGGATCGAAAAATGAAAATACGAGAGACGCGTAAACTCTCTCGTACTTTCTTTTATCATTCAATAACCTCTACCTTTTCAATAACAACAGGCTCCACGGGAACGTCGTCGTACCAGCCGCGGCTGTAAGTTCTGGAATTTGCGATGCTGTCGATAACCTCAAGACCCTCGATAACCTTGCCAAAGCCTGCGTACTGCGCGTCAAGGTGAGGAGCGTTCTGGTGCATGATAAAGAACTGGGAGGACGCGGAGTTGGGGTCGCTGGTTCTCGCCATGGAGAGAACTCCGCGAGTGTGGCGAAGATCGTTTGACATAAAACCGTTAGCCATAAATTCGCCCTTGATGGAAGCCGCCTTCTTCTGGTTGAAATCAACGTCAAAGCCGCCGCCCTGTATCATAAAGCCCTTGATTACGCGGTGGAAGATAAGGCCCGAGAAAAAGCCTTCTTCAACCAGATCAAGGAAATTCTTGACGGTAACAGGTGCCTTTTCGGGATAAAGCTCGGCGATCATTTCGCCGTAATTCTTGACAGTAAACTTGATCTTGGGATGATTCATAATAAACTTCCTTTCAATATATGTATAGTTATTTTTCACATTCCTCGGCCTGATCGTAAGCCGCGTCAAAAAGATAGGATATACGCTCTTGTTTATCAATCAGATGCAGATAGCCGAACAGAGCCTCCATACCCGTTGCCGTGCGGTATTCCGACATAGTGGCGCTTTTGGGGACGTTGCCCCCTGACATATTTCTGCCGCGCTTGTATGCGGCGGTCTCCTCCTCTGTAAGCAGGGGGATTATTCTTTGCATTGCCTTACACTGCGCCGACGCCTTGACAAATGCAAGGGATCCTCGGTTAAGATCTCCCGATCCCGATATTCCTCGGTTTACAAGCAGCTCGCGAACCTTAAGCTCGATGACGCAGTCTCCGAGATATGCCAGCGCCTCTGAGGACACCTCTTTAATATTTACGCTCAAAACTTTAATCTCCTATCAAAAAGCGATCCATATAGAGATTTTAACATATTTTTGCGGTTTTGACAATAGTTTTTCGCAAATCAAAGTTTAAAATAAAGAAAAATATACCGAAAACAAAGAAAATTCTAAATTGGACTTGATTTTTTTGGAAAATAATTATATAATAGTATTTGTATTACTATTTTTGACCTAAAAAAGGAAGAAAAACATGAAAAGAACACTTATTAAAGACGTTTATGCCGACAAGGAAGCCTTTGGCGGCAAAGAGATCACCGTCGGCGGTTGGGTGAGAAACCTCCGCGACAGTAAAGCATTTGGATTTATCGACCTTAACGACGGCTCTTATTTCAAGAGCGTTCAAGTGGTTTTCGAGAGAGATATAGTTGACAATTATGATGAGATAGCTTCGCAGAACGTTGGCGCGGCTCTTGTTGTCACGGGTATTTTGACTTTGACTCCCGAGGCAAAGCAGCCCTTTGAGCTTAAGGCGACCAAGGTTGAGATCGAGGGAACTAGCACCCCCGATTACCCTCTCCAGCCCAAGCGTCACTCGGTTGAATTTTTGCGCGAGCAGGCATATCTCCGTCCCAGAACCAACCTTTTCTCTGCGGTTTTCAGAGTAAGAAGCGAGGTCGCATACGCTATTCATTCCTTCTTCAACCAGAGAGGATTTGTTTACGTTCACACGCCTATAATCACAGGCTCCGACGCAGAGGGCGCGGGCGAGATGTTCAGAGTTACCACTCTTGATATGGATGATCTCCCTAAGACCGAGGACGGTGCTATCGACTATTCGCAGGATTTCTTCGGCAAGAGCGCGAACCTGACGGTTTCGGGTCAGCTTGAGGGCGAGACCTACGCTATGGCGTTTGGAAACATCTACACCTTCGGTCCTACATTCCGCGCAGAGAACTCCAACACCGCGCGTCACGCGGCAGAGTTCTGGATGATCGAGCCTGAGATCGCTTTTGCAGACCTTAACGATGACATGGAGCTTGCGTGGGATATGATCAAGTACATCATCAACCACGTTATGGACAACTGTCAGGCAGAGCTTCAGTTCTTCAACAGCTTTGTAGACAAGGGACTGCTTGACCGTCTCACCGCCCTTCGCGACGCAGACTATGCAAAGGTTACCTACACCGAGGCAATTGAAATTCTTGAAAAGTCGAAGGCTGACTTCAAATTCCCAGTATACTGGGGCGTTGACCTTCAGACAGAGCATGAGAGATACCTTACCGAGCAGGTTTATAAGAAGCCTATCTTTCTTATCGACTATCCCAAGGAGATCAAGGCGTTCTATATGAGACAGAATGACGACGGCAAGACCGTTGCGGCTATGGACCTTCTTGTTCCCGGCGTCGGCGAGATCATCGGCGGTTCTCAGAGAGAGGAGAGACTTGACCTGCTCTTGAAGCGTATGGAGGAGTGCGGTCTCAAGGAAGAAGATTACTGGTGGTACGTCAACCTCCGCAAGTACGGCGGCACCAAGCACGCGGGCTTCGGTCTCGGCTTTGAGCGTATCATTATGTACCTCACGGGCGTTTCCAACATCCGCGACGTGATCCCTTACCCCAGAACAGTAGGCAACGCAGAGTATTAATATTGGTTAAATTGAGGGGGAGGGGAAAACCTTTTGAAAAAGGGTTTTCCCCTCCCCCTCAAACTCCCCCGCCTCTTTCCAAAACTTTCCCAAAAAGAAAAGTTAAAAAATAGTGTTCGTGCAGAGTAGCTTTTTTATTTGGAGAGGTTGTATTTTTCTATTGACAAATATGGGATTTAGTCATATAATAGTATATTATATTTAAAAGAGGAATAAAAATGATATACGCAGCAAACGACAGAAAAAAAGAAATATCTATTCAAATAAAAACCTTGATAATCGACGAGGAAAACCCCAATTTTATTGCCGAGGAGCTTGAAAGACTGCTTTTGCGCGCAATGAAGGACGAATTGAGCGAGGACGAGGTAAATGCCGTTCTGGGAGTGGACACCGCCGACGAGTTAGAGCTTTGTACCGAGGGGTATATCGAAACTAACGACAGAGGTCAGATAGAAATATCATATCGTGAAAACGAGGATGATCCACAGATAGCGAACACGTCGAAAATGATATTCCATCCCTCGGAGCCGTCTTTGTTTATAATGAGCAAGGAGGGAGCTATCAACTCCGTGCTGTCATTTGAGGAGGGCAAGACTCACGTCTGTTCTTATGACACTCCCTTTATGCCCTTTAAGGTCTACGTTACCACAAACAAGCTTGACAATAGGATTTTGGAGGCGGGCAGACTGAAGCTCGATTACATTTTGAATATAAACGATACCGCTCCCCAGCATTTTATCATTTCGGTCAAGCTGAAGGACGCGCCCGCTGATATTCTCGGAGACTTTTTAGAGAAATAAGTCGTACTGTTTCAATAGCTCAAAAATTTACACCAAAAAATGGCAAAGAAAAAATTTGCAATTTTTCGACAAAACTCTTGCAAAATTCGCTTTAGTGTGCTATAATAAATTTCATAAAATAAGAGCAGATTTGCGAAATCGTGAAATTTTAAGTTTTTTAAGTTGCAAATTTCACAGATCCGCCCAATTTATATACGAAAGGAACAAAAATCATGTCCAATTACGTTCAGAACGTTCTTGCGGATCTTATCGCAAAGAACCCCGGTGAGCCTGAATTTCATCAGGCGGCAACAGAGATCCTTGAGTCTCTTGAAGTAGTTTTCGAGAAGCATCCCGAATACGAGAAGGCAGGTCTTCTTGAAAGATTCGTTGAACCCGAGAGAACCATTATGTTCCGTGTTCCCTGGGTAGACGACAACGGCAAGGTCCATGTAAATAAGGGTTATAGAGTACAGTATAACGGTGCTATCGGTCCTTACAAGGGCGGTCTGCGCTTCCACCCCACGGTTAATATTTCTATTCTCAAATTCCTTGGACTTGAACAGATACTTAAAAACAGCCTTACAGGTCTTCCCATCGGCGGAGGAAAGGGAGGATCGGACTTTGACCCCAAGGGCAAGAGCGATAATGAAATAATGAGATTCTGTCAGTCATTTATGACGGAGCTTTACAGACACATAGGTCCTGACGTCGACGTTCCCGCAGGTGATATAGGAGTGGGCGGCAGAGAGGTTGCGTATATGTACGGTCAGTACAAGAGAATTCGCGGCGCTTATGAAAACGGCGTGCTTACGGGTAAGGGACTTTCCTTTGGCGGAAGCCTTATACGTCCTGAGGCTACCGGCTTTGGAGCTACCTATTTTGCCGAGAGGATCCTTGAATGTAAGGGCGACACGCTTAAAGGCAAAACCGTCGCTATTTCGGGATATGGAAACGTTGCTTGGGGAGCGGCAAAGAAGATGACCGAACTTGGCGCAAAGGTCGTGACGATTTCTGGTTCTCAGGGCTATGTTTACTGTGAAAACGGTCTTACCGAGGACATGATCGCGTATATGCCCGTCGTCCGCGCATCCAAGACTATGAAGATCGCGGATTTTGCGAAAGAATTCGATCTTCCTTTCTTCGCGGGTGAAAAGCCTTGGGGAGTTAAGGCAGATATTGCTATGCCTTGCGCTACTCAGAACGAGATACTGTTTGAAGATGCAAAGAAGCTTGCCGCTAACGGCGTAAAGCTCGTAGTCGAGGGCGCGAATATGCCTACGTCGAATGACGGCGTTAAGTATTTGCAGGAAAGCGGAGTTATCGTTGCTCCCGCAAAGGCAGCTAATGCGGGCGGTGTTGCTGTTTCGGCTCTCGAAATGTCCCAGAACAGTATGAGACTTGCTTGGACTCGTGAAGAGGTTGACGCTAAGCTTAAAGCTATTATGCGCAACATCCACGATAACGCAGCAGCGGCGGCAGAGGAGTATGGCTACGGCTATGACCTCGTGAAGGGCGCTAACATCGCCGGCTTCAAGAAGGTTGCCGAGGCTATGATGGCTCAGGGTATAGTTTAATTATTATAAATGCAGGGGGAGGGCGAACCTTTTGAAAAAAGATTCGCCCTCCTCCTGCACCCCCTCCCACTCCAAAACTTTTCAAAAAAGGGGCAAGTATAGGTGGTGAGGAGTGTTTTGTAGCCGTTTAGGATAAAAACTAAAGGAAGCGATCTTGGTGAAGTGTCGCTTCCTTTTGCGTATAGAATTAACCGAAGAGTTTTTCGGAGTAAACTCCGTCTGCGATCAGCTTCTTGAAGGAGTCGATAACGTAGTCCTTGTCTTCCTTGTAGGTTACGCCGAACCACTTGTCGGTGGTTTTCAGCACCTTGACGGTAGCGGTGCCGTTTTCAAGCATGCCGCCGATAACTGTGGGAAGAAGGTACTCGGACTTCATCTCCTTTGCGTTGCCTGCCGCGAGGAAATCGATAAAGCCCTCTTCAAGTCTGTCGATGAACGCGGGAGTGAACGCCCACATGTTCATGGATACGAGACTTTCGGGATCGATAGAACGTTTTGTACCGTCCTTTTCCTCCACGTACGCGCCGCCCTTGCCGTCCTTGCAGATGCCCGAGGTCTCAACGATAGTAGCAAGATTGCCCTTTTCGTCAACGGTGCAGACACCGCGAGTAACGCTTCCGTTGTCGGAAAGAGTGTTGCCGAGAATAAAGCCGGGCATTGCGATGTCAAGCACGTCGGTCTTGCTTGTGTCCATTTGATTTACGATGTAGTCGTGCATCTTGACGTAAGCGTCCTTGCCGTAGTAGTCGTCAGCGTTGATGACAAGAGCGGGAGTGTCGACGATGCCCTTGCAAGCGAGGACTGCGTGACCCGTACCCCAGGGCTTTGTTCTGCCCTCGGGATTCTTGAAGCCGCCGGGAAGATTATCGACCTCCTGAAAAGCGTAGGAGCAGGGGCAGATCTTTTCGATGCGATTTCCGATGATCTCTCTGAAATCCTTTTCAAGATCCTTGCGGATGATGAAGCAAACCTTGTCAAAGCCCGCCTCAAGAGCGTCGTGGATAGAGTAGTCCATAATGATCTCGCCCGAGGGGCCGACGGGAGCCAACTGCTTGATACCGCCGCCGAAACGGGAACCGATACCTGCCGCCATTATAATAAGAGTAGTTTCCATATTTTCTGCCTTTCTTTATGAGTTTTTATCAATAAATATTGTACCGCAAAAGCCATACCTTAGTCAATATGATTTGCCAAACCAACAGATTTTGGTGTGAAAGATCCGCATAAACATTGATAAATGACGAAAATTTACAGTTTTGAGAGGCTTGTAGGTTTTGAGGACTATCAGCCCATAGTTTCGGGGAGCTTCTTGCCGCCGAGGACGTGGAAATGAATGTGCTTGACCGACTGACAGCCGTCCTCTCCGATGTTGGTGATAACGCGGTATCCGTTGGTCAGACCGCACTCTGCCGCGATCTGGGGGATCGCCTCAAAGATCGCCTTGACACAGCAGGAATTGTCGCCGTTTATAGCGTCTGCGGATTCGATGTGACACTTGGGAACGACAAGCACGTGAACGGGAGCTTGGGGAGCGATGTCCTTGAAAGCATAAACCTTGTCGTTTTCAAAAACCTTTTCCGAGGGGATCTCTCCAGCGATTATTTTACAAAAGAGGCAAGACATTTTTATTCTCCTTTTTTATTTAAAATTCTTTACAAAGCCGCGCAATTATGTTAAAATATAGAAAAGAGCGGTCTTATAAGCTTATTTTATCACAAAAACCGCCCAATGTCAATGATTTCGGGAGCGAACATGCCAAAAACAAAGGATCTTTGGACTTACCTGCAAAATACAGACAAAAAAATACTGATGTACGGCATGGGAAATGGCGCCGACAAGATACTTTCGATTTGCGAGAGGTATAATATCGAGGTCTGCGACTTTTTTGCCAGCGACGGCTTTGTAAGAGGGCATCTTTTTCACGGAAAGAGGGTCTTGTCCTACTCCGAGGCTTGCGAAAAGTACGGAAAAGAGAATATGATAGTCCTCTTGTCCTTTGCGTCGTCTCTGCCTGATGTCCTTGCCAATATTTACAGAATTGCCGACGAGTGCGAGCTTTACGCCCCCGACGTTCCCGTCTGCGGCGAAAATCTGTTCAATTTCGAATTTTTCTCACAGAATAAGGAAAAAATTCACAAGGTTGAATCGATTTTAGCTGACGAGGAGTCCAAGAATGTTTTCAGAAGCGTTATAGACTATAAATTGAGCGGAGATGTCAACCTCTTGAGTGAGACACATTGCGATTTTTCCGAGGTCTACCGACTGCTTGGAGCGGAAAAATTTGAAAAGATCGCCGACCTCGGCGCGTACAACGGAGACACTCTGCGAGAGATAGCGCCTTTTGCGACTAATCTCAAAACGGCGGTCGCCTTTGAACCCGACAGACGAAATCACAAGAAGCTTTCGGAGTATGCAGAGACCGTCGAGCAGTTTAAGATCACGCCCATAAATCTTGCGGCGTGGAATGAGAGGGCGACCCTACAGTTTGACGGCAGCGGAAACCGCAATTCGACCCTCGTTTCGGAGGGAATAGCGGTCAACAAGCCCGCGAAGATCGTTGAGGTTGAGGCTGACTCTCTTGACAATATCCTCGGCGGTGAGCGAGTCGATTATATCAAATACGACGTAGAGGGTTCGGAAAGGGAAGCGATATTGGGGTCGGTCAGGACTATTGAGACGCACGCCCCTGCGCTGATGGTCTCGCTCTATCACAGAAGCGAGGACATCTTTGAACTGCCGCTGATGATACACGAGCTTTTCCCCGATTACAAATTTTATATTCGCCGCAGGGAATATATCCCCGCGTGGGACACCGTGCTTGTGGCAGTGAAGCCAACCGATAAATAATGAAAGGTATTTAAGATATGAAAAAAATTGCAGTAATTACCGGTGCGTCGTCGGGTATGGGACGCGATTTCGTCAGAATGATCGACATGATAGAGGATTGCCGCGAGATATGGGTCATCGCGAGACGCAGAGAAAAGCTTGAGGAGATCGAGAGCGAGAACGGTAAGGTCATCCGACCCATAGAGCTTGATCTGTCGAGGAACGAAAGCGTTATTGAGTACGGCAAAATGCTTGAAAAGGAAAAGGTCGAGGTCATAGCTCTGGTCAATGCCGCAGGCTTTGGCAAGTTCGGAAAGTTCGAGGACATTCCTCTTGACGAGCAGATGAATATGATCGACCTCAACTGCAAGGCGCTTATGGCGGTGACGTATCTCACACTGCCCTATATGCCCGAGGGCAGTCACGTCTATCAGCTTGGCTCGCAGTCGTCTTTCCAGCCCGTGCCTTATATGACTACTTACGGAGCGACCAAGGCGTTTGTGGTGTCATTCTCCCGCGCCCTTAACAAGGAGCTTGAAAAGAGAAAGATCAAGATCATCGCGGTCTGCCCCGGTTGGGTCAAGACCGAGTTCTTTGACAGAGCGGTCAAGGACGACACTATAAGCTATTACAGTAAGTTCTATACCTCAAAGCAGGTCGTCAGTAAGGCGGTCAAGGATATGTACCGCGGTAAGGATATGTCGGTCTGCGGCGGTCTTATAAATTGGCAGAGATTTTTGGCAAAGATCCTGCCCCACAAAACAGTCATGAAGATCTGGTGCAACCAGCAGAATAAATGATAGATGGAGAGATTGCAGGGGGAGAGGGAAACTTTTTTCAAAAAGTTTCCCTCTCCCCCTGCACCCCCTCACCTTTCAAAAACTTTCAGAAAAATGATAGAGGTTATTTCCGTCCTGTGAGATAGTCGAGTGTAACGTGATAATAATCGGCAAGCTTAATTGCCGCCCACAAAGGCAGTTCGCGCTCACCGCGTTCATAACGCTGATAAACCGTTACCTGCATATTAAGTAATTCCGCAATTTCTTTTTGAGTTTTATCGTGATCCTCACGGAGATCACGCACGCGTTTGTAAACGAACATTTATTAACACCCCTTTTATAATACTTACTTAAAACAATTATATAAAAAACACCGTTTGGTATTGACAAATAACACCGTGCGGTGTTAAAATATGTTTAAGTAAGCATCTTGTAGAAGGGGACGGAAATGAAAACTCAGATATTTTTGACTTTTTTGCTTATTGCTTTGCTTTTCTCTTTAGTTTCGTGTTATGATGAAAATGAAACTTTATATCAGAATGATATTGTGGAGACAGGTGAGAAAGAGCAGAGCAGTGAAAGTGTTACTTGTGAAAAAGAGGTTACTACTTATATTTTGAACTTAAATTCAAAAAAGATACACAGGGTGACCTGCGGCACGGGAGATTTAATGTTGCCCGAAAATCGAAAGGTTTACAAGGGTGATATAGAAGATCTGTATAGCCGAGGCTATACAAAATGTGGTAATTGTTTTAAATAGTTTGGTTATAAACCCACGGTTGAGTTTGGTAGAAAAATAAGTCATTGACAGTTTTTTTGCGCTATGATACAATAGAATTAAGAAAAGCGGGAGGTGCCAAATGAATATCGGCGAAAGAATAAACGAGCTCAGAAAAAAGAACAATTTTACGCAGGAACAACTTGCTGAACTGCTTCGTGTTTCTCCGCAGGCTATATCTAAATGGGAGAGGGGAGTTGCCAATCCCGATCTTTATCTGATACCGATTATTGCGGAGACCTTTAACGTATCGTCGGACTTCCTTTTGGGGATTGCTATGCCTGATACCGAAAGCAGGCTTGAGCGTCTTGAAAAGCAGATAGAAGAGTTGTCGGTGGGAAAGCGCAAGGATTTTGGTGAGCCTAAGCCTCGGGAAGACAGAACTGTTGCTTGCTTTGATTTTCGAAAAATGTCGGATGAGCAGAAGAAGAAATGGAGAGTTGAGTGCGCAGAGATAATCGATACTCGCGAGAGCATCGTGTTTAAGGCGAAGGCGGTCGAAAGGATCGTGCGCACGTCTGTTGACCCTCAGCTTATGATATCGGATATATCCGTCGATCTTACCGATGTTCGCAATATAATCGTCAGATTGAGGACTGTTGGCAATGCTCGAAACCATACCTTGCAGGTATTCTATGTCACAAAGGAAAATCCAATTTGGGACGAGCTTAAATCCTTCAATGTGAGTTACCCCAACGGGAATATGGTGGATGTTATTATTCCTTGTGTTAATATGGGCAATATCAACATAGGGAAGATAAATTCCAAGAGTTTTAACCAGATTACTATGCGATCGGCAAAAGATCCTCTGGGGGTAATGATGGCGCTCAGCGATACACTTTTTCGCGGAACACTTACGGGCTTGCGAATAGATCCTATGAGCCAAGGCGAGGGGTATTGCGAGATCGAAAGCGTTATGCTTGTGAAAAACTCGGGCGAGGTACCGCTCTGCTTCGATTTTTCAAAAGAGAGTGACAGAAAAAGCGACAAATGCAAGCTTTATAATGCCAAACTGCGCGATTCGGACTCGTCCTACGCTTTTGATGTTTTCCCTGTGGGCGTAAAGGGCTCAGTGTTTGATCCTCAGCTTATACTGGAAGGTTTATCGCTTGATATATCCAGGGCGAAGCAGGTTCACGTCCGCGTGAGGGGCGAGCTTGCCAATAAGAATAAGCGTGGCTGGTATAATAACAACATCTTCTTTAACGCGAGTCTTCAGGTCTTTTTCGTTACTGAATCAAGCCCTCAGTGGTCACGTCAGAAGTGCGCGACCTGCTCGTACGTTGTCGGTGAGGGGTGGTTTGATCTGTATTTGGACATGTCGAAAAATATCCATTGGTGCGGTATTTTGACAGGAATAAGAATCGACCCCGAAAATGAGGATGGAATTTTTGAGATCGAGCTTGTGGAGATCATTGAAGCTCCTGAAAAGGGCGACTCAAAGCCTTCAATCGGCAGCTTGCGGGAGTTAGAAGAAAAGGTCGCGGATCTTGAATATCGGCTTGAAGAATTGCACTGTCAGTATGACGAGCTTTTTTGCCAATACGAGGAGCTTGAAAGCAAAGTTGAAGAGCTTGAAGCGGAGATCAACGAAAAGGAATAAACGATTACAAATTGCACCTTTTAGATTGACAACAGTTCGATAAATCAAAATTCGAAATCAAATTATATTGTCTGAGCAAATTTTGCAATTTTTCACGGTTTTCTTTGCCCATCTCACACATCGGCAGGCGCATCTCGGAGGAGCATAGCCCCATCATTTCGGCGGCGGTCTTGACGGGTATCGGGTTGACCTCGCAGAACATCATTTTCATTAGTTTTAAATATTTTTCATGCAGACGGCGGCATCCGAGGGTGTCGCCGTCAAACCATTTTTCGCAGAGGGTCGCCATCTCGCGCGGGATAATATTCGACACCACGGAAATGACCCCCGAGCCGCCGAGAGAAAGCATGGGCAGAGTTTGGTCGTCGTTCCCCGAATAGACATCAAAATCGTCTCCGCACTCGGCAAAAAGCTCGGCGATGGCGCTGACGTTTCCCGAAGCCTCCTTGACGGCAATGATGTTTTCGTGCTTCGCAAGCTGACGGTAGACGGGCAGAGTGATGTTACAGCAGGTGCGCGTCGGCACGTTGTATAAAATTATCGGCGCGCTTGACGCGTCGGCTATCTTTTCAAAGCTTGCGATAAGACCCTTTTCGGTGGCTTTGTTGTAGTAGGGAGTTACCACCAAAAGTCCGTCGTAGCCGAGGTTCGCGGCAAATTTTGACATTTTCACTGCGTGGGCGGTGTCGTTTGAGCCTGTGCCTGCGATCATCGGCACTCTGCCCCCCGATTTCGCCAAGGCGTATTCGAGAACCTGATGATGCTCGTCGTCGGATAGCGTCGCGCTCTCACCCGTAGTGCCACAAATGACGAGTGCGTCGATGCCGCTTTCAATTTGAAAGTCGATAAGCTCGCCTAAAGCTATGTAATCGACCTCACCGTTTTTGAACGGAGTGATAAGAGCGGTCGCCGCGCCCTTGAATATTGATTTTTTGTTTCTGCTCATAAATATGTCTCCTTTAATGCTAAAAATGCAAATTGGCTATTGCAAATAAGAGCTTTCTGTAGTATAATTACTATGAGTAACTGTTTATTAAAATATATGCGTTCTTTGTCGTTATCGCCACGAAAACGTCTACAATGAACGCAACGGAGAGAAAATGAACACTGAAAACAAGGTTATAATAAACGAAAAAAAGCCAACGGATCTTATGACGGCGGATTTTGACTACTATCTGCCCGAAGAGCTGATCGCCCAGCACCCTGCCGAGAAGCGCGACCATAGCCGACTTATGGTGCTTGACAGAGCCGAGGGTACTATCGATCACAAGCATTTTTACGATATTCTTGACTACATAAACCCCTCTGACGTGCTTGTCATCAACGACTCAAAGGTCATCCCCGCGAGGATATACGGTCACGTGGAGGGTAGAGAAGAAGCGCTGACCGAGCTGCTCCTGCTCCGTCAGGGCGAGCTTGACACTTGGGAGTGTCTTGTCAAGCCGGGCAAACGCGCGAGGATCGGAATGAAGCAGGTCTTTGGCAACGGCGCGCTTGTTGGCGAGGTCGTGGAGATCACCGAGGAAGGTAACCGCCTTATCCGTTTTGAGTACGACAAGGAAAAATATGAGAATATATACAACGTTCTTCATGAGATCGGTCTTATGCCCCTGCCCCCCTACATCACCGAGCAGTTGAGCGATAAAAGCCGTTATCAGACCGTCTATGCAAGGGAAAACGGCTCGGCGGCGGCTCCCACGGCGGGTCTGCATTTCACCGAAGAATTGCTTGGAAAGCTGAAAGAAAAGGGCGTGGCTATTGCTCCCGTTATGCTCCACGTAGGTCTTGGCACATTCCGTCCCGTAAAGGCGGACAGACTTGACGAACACGTGATGCACACCGAGTTTTTTTCGGTCTCAAAGGAGAGCGCAGATCTGATCAACTCCCGCCGCGCGGCGGGCGGTCGCGTTATCTGCGTCGGAACGACCTCTTGCCGCACGCTCGAGAGCGCGTCGGACGAAAACGGCGTAGTTCACGCTATGTCTGCTGACACGGGAATTTTCATCTATCCGGGATACAAATTCAAGGCGGTTGACGCGCTGATCACCAATTTCCACCTGCCGCAAAGCACGCTTATTATGCTTGTCTCCGCGCTTTACGATAAGGATAAGGTCATGGAGGCGTATAAGGTTGCCGTGAACGAGAAGTATAGATTTTTCTCCTTTGGCGATGCCATGTTTATTAAATGATTATGAGTAACACTAAATTGAAAATCGCGGCGGTGACCGGACCTACGGCATCGGGAAAGACCGCCCTTGCCATCGAGCTTGCCAAGAGATTTGACGGAGAGATAGTCTCCTGCGACTCGATGCAGATATATCGCGGTATGGATATAGGAACGGCGAAGCCCACAAGGGAAGAAATGGCGCAAGTTCCTCACCATCTCATAGACATTCTGCCCGCCGACGCGCCCTATTCTTGCTCGGACTACGTAAAGGATGCGGAAAGGGTCGTAGAGGATATAGTGTCACGCGGAAAACTACCGATATTCTGCGGCGGCACTGGACTTTATCTCGACCGATTCCTCAAGGGCGGCAACGACGACTCGGCGGCTTGCGACGAACAAGTGCGCGAGGAGTTGAAAAAATTCGTTGACGAAAAGGGAATAGACGCTCTCTACGAAAGGCTCTGCGAGCTTGATCCCGAAGCGGCGGCGACCATACATAAAAACAACGTCAAAAGAGTGATGAGAGCTATTGAAATTTGCCTCGTCACTGGCGAAAAAAAGAGCGAGATCGACAAGAAAAACGCCGAGATCGTGGACAAATACGACCACAAGGTCATAACCTTGGCGTTTGAGAACAGAGAATTGCTCTACAAGCGCATTGAGACCCGCGTGGATCAGATGATAACCGAGGGCTTGGTGGACGAGACCCGTCGGCTTATGGACGCGGGCGTTTTTGAGCGCTCGCAGACCGCGGCGCAGGCGATCGGATACAAGGAGCTATTCCCCTATCTTCGGGGAGAGGCGACCCTCGAAGAGTGCGTTGAGGAGCTTAAGGCGGCGACAAGAAGATATGCAAAAAGGCAGGTCACCTGGTTTTCGGGCAAGGATTACGCCCACAAGGTCTACGTTGACGGAGAATTTGGGTTAAAAACATTTGAAGATATTGTAAATTTTTCCGCACAACTCTTTTAATAAAGATAATCTTATGATATAATAAATAAGAGTTTATAAAATTACAGGATCGAGATTTAAAGTTGGAGAAATGAGAATGAAAAAGACGACTAAAACCTATAAGCAGTCTACGGTCAACGCCGTCATTCTCGTGCTGGTTCTCGTTCTGTTCCTCTACCTTGGGGCGCAGCTCTCCAAAAACTTTTCCACCATGGTGTCCACGCAACGCACCCAGGTAATAACCGACGTTGATTATCTGCATCTCAAGGGCTACGTCTTCAGACACGAGACCCCCGTTTCGGTGCAGGGCGAGGGCGTTTGCGATTATCTTTTGGAGGACGGAGCCAAGGTGGGAGTCGATCAGACCTATGCGGTGTATTACCGCACGGGGGACGCGGCTGAAAAGCAGGATAGGCTTGACGCTGTATCGCGTCAGATACGGAGACTTAGTTCCAAGTCGGCGATCGGTGAGACCGTGTCCGATCTTTCAGCTATAAACGAGGCTCTTTCCTCGTCCTATTACTCGTATATAAACAGTGTGCAGAACGGCAATTTCTCGGCGGCTGACCGTCAGGGAGAGGGTCTTGTTGACGCTCTTGTAAATTACAGATCGGTTACCACGGGCTGGAACGACGTAGCGTCGGGTACGCTCGCCGCTCTTGAGGGTCAGAAAAAAGCTCTGCTTGCCGATCTTGGCAAGGGGGAGGATCTTGTGGCAAGGGAAGGTTTTTATTTCTTCAGGGCAACGGACGGATACGAAACAGTATTTTCTCCCGAGAAGCTTGATGGCATTTCCTGCGATGAGCTTGAAAAGCTTGTCGCATCGGATCCTCAGACGCATAGCGGCAGAGTTATCGGAAAGAGAGTTGACAGCGCGGAATGGTTTTTGGTCGTTCCCACCGATGCCGAGACCGTTATGAGCTTTGCTTACGAAATATTGCCCGAGGAGAGCGAGACCGATACCGAAAGCGGTTCTGACGAAACTCGGAGAGCCGACGAAGACAACGTGGGCGAGACCGAGATCGGATTTTACACGGGAAGGACATATACGGTCACCTTTTCGTCCACGGGCGAAAAGAGCGCCGAGATGAAGCTTGACGACGCATATATTGACGAGGACGGAAAAGGCTATCTGGTCTTTTCCAGCTATGACCTTACGCTTTCTGCCGAGCTGTCCAGAGCGCAGGACGTCAAGGTGAGAATGAGTTCCACTACGGGATACAGGATCCCCACCGAGGCGCTTACCGAGCTTGACGGCGAGGACGGCGTTTATATCCTTATCGGAACGGTTGTCGAGTTCAGACGAGTTACCGTTATTGAACGCGGAGACGGATACTGCATCGTCAATACCTACGAGAAGGACAAGGCGGAGCTTGAGGAGACGGAGAACGAGACAACCCCAAGACCCCCCTATCTGTACATTAACGACTTGATAATTACGTCGGGAAATGACCTTTACGACGGAAAGCTGCTTGATTGATTATGGAAAACAAAAGCGATTATTCTTATCTTGACCGAAACGTCAAGGAAATAAAAAATAAGATCTCTCTTGCGGCTGCGGCAGCGGACAGAGACGAAAAAGAGATCGTCCTTATGTCTGCGGTCAAAAGTGCGGACGCGGACGAGATAAATTATATTCACCGTCATCTTGGTATCTCCGATATTGGCGAGAACCGTGTTCAGCAGCTGCTTGAACGCTGGGATAAGCTTGACAGAGACGGCCTCAGAGTGCATTTTATCGGCTCTCTCCAGACCAATAAGGTCAAATATATCATAGACAAGACCTATCTTATACACTCCCTTGATTCGGAGCGGCTTGCCTCTGAGATCGACAAGCAGGCAAAGAAAAAAGGGATCGTCGCGAGAGTCCTCGTTGAGATAAATTCGGGAAACGAGGAGAGCAAGGGCGGTATTGAAGCGGATGCGGCGGCAGATTTCTGTCTCGGTCTCGCAAAATACGAAAATATAGAGCTTTGCGGCTTTATGACCATGGCACCGAGGTGCGAGAAGCGCGAGGAATATTTCCCCTATTTTCAAAAGACAAGAGATCTTGGAAAACACATTTGGCGCGACGTGCTGTGCCGCTGTGGCGAGCCGATCCTTTCCATGGGAATGTCGGAAAGCTACGAGGAAGCAATAGAGTGCGGCTCGACTATGGTACGTGTGGGCAGAGGAATGTTCGCTAAATAAAGTTAGTTAAAAAATTCAAATATAAATCGGCTTACGCCACAATACAAAAAAGGATGGTAATTAAAAATGGCAAATCTTTGGTGGAAAAAGAAAAATGAACCCGCAGAGGAATTTGACAACGCATACTACGGAAGCGAGACCGTAAGCACCGCTGACGAGACCGCAGACGATCAGGGCTACGGCACGTACGAGGGCGGAGATATTTCCGAGGTCAGCGTTGCATGGAGCGAGGAGGAGGCAAGAGCAATCGCAAGAGCAAACGAGCCTCTTATGAAGAAGACCTTCTATCCCAAGACCTGCCAGGATAGCACCGCTATCGTTGACGCTTACAAGGACGGCAGAGTTGTCGTTATCTGCGTTGAGGAGCTTGACCGTGAGAATTTCCTTCGCCTTTTCGACTACGTAATGGGCGCGGTCCACGCTCTTGACGGTGAGCTTCGCCGTGTTGACAGAGATACTGTTCTTGTTCTTCCTTACGGAGTTGAGGAGGATGTTTCGGTAGACGAGCTTGACGAAGCAGAGGATGAGATCGCCCCCGAGGCTGACGACAAGGATGAGGACTGATTCAGATTCGCATTTCGAAATTTGATCGGAGGAGCTTGTTTTGCCGCTTTATCCTTTAATTTACGTTTTGGTAAACTTTGTGGTCATGTTTATCGAGATAATTATGCTCGCTATGACAATAAGAGCCATTTTGAGCTGGTTTTTCGACGCTGACGGCAAGTTTGTCAGATTTCTGTACGTTTTCACCGAACCCGCAATAATGCCTCTGCGAAAGCTTTTCTATAAAATGAATTGGTTTCAGGAGGTGCCGATCGACATAGCGTATAGCGCGACCTATATCGTGCTTATGCTGGTCCAGCTTTTCCTCGGCTCAGCGGTGGCGTGACATGCAATTTAATACTAACGATGCACAGAAGCTTCTTGCGTCAAGGGTCGAGGATATTCTTCGGCTGTCTGAACGCGGGGAGCTTGTGTGCGGTAATTTTTTAACCCCCGGAGAGGCCGCTTACGTCTTGACGGTGGCAAGGGAGCTTCGCTCTTTCGATAGGATCCTTCTCTTTGGTGGATACCCCGATGCCGAGAGAAAAAGGATCATGGCTTTGCCGTCCTTTGTGACCGAGCTTGACGGTTCCGTCGAGGAGAAAGCAAGGACTTATTTCCCCGAGGAGATGTCGAGAGCGGTCAGAGCGATAAAGATTCAAGGCAGCGGATACAGAGAGCTTTCGCATAGAGACTATCTGGGGTCTATATTGGCTCTTGGCATCGAGCGCCCCGCGGTTGGCGACGTCGTGGTGCAGGACGAGCATAGCGCGGTTGTTTTCTGTACCGACAAGATATTCGATTATCTTGCGAGCGGGATCGACAGAATAGCGTCGGACAAGGTGACGGTCTGCGAATTTATTCCCGACGAGAGCTTCGGAGCTAAAAGAGAGTTTTTACCGATACGTGATACGGTGGCATCTAACCGTCTTGACTGCGTTGTCGGAGCTTTGACTAATCTTTCAAGAGAAAAAGCGCAGACGCTTATCCGTTCGGGGCTTTGCGAGGTCAATTATCTCGTGGAGCAGAGAGTTGACGCCGCTATTAAGGTGCCAAGCGTGGTAAGTGTACGCGGATACGGAAAATTTAACGTTCTTTCCTTTGACGGAGAGACGAGGCGCGGCAGACTTCGTCTTGTGGCGCAAAAATACGTTTGAAAACAATAAAAAATCTATATAAACCTAAAAATCTGGAGATTTAACAACTATGGCAAAGGATTACACGAGTTCACTGAACTTACCTAAAACAGAGTTTTCGATGAAGGCTAATCTCCCCCAGAGAGAGCCTGAGACAATCAAATATTGGGAAAGCATCGATCTTTATAACAAAATGATCGAGGTAAGAGCCGACGGAAAGGTTTTCTCTTTCCACGACGGCCCTCCCTTCTCAAACGGAAACATTCACATGGGTCACGCCCTCAATAAGACCATCAAGGACTTTATCAACAAGTACAAGGCTATGACGGGGCACAAGATCTCTTACGTTCCCGGTTGGGATAACCACGGTATGCCTATTGAGTCGGCTATTCTGAAGAAGAACAAGATCGACCGCAAGAAGATGTCTATCCCCGAGTTCCGTTCTGCTTGCGAAAAGTTCGCGCAGGGCTTTATCGACACGCAGATGGAGCAGTTCAAGCGTCTTGGTCTTATCGGTGACTGGGAGCATCCCTATACCACCATGTCCCCCGAGTTTGAGGCGGCAGAGGTCAAGGTGTTCGGCGAGATGTTCAAGAAGGGATACATCTATAAGGGTCTTAAGCCTGTTTACTGGTGTCCCAAGGACGAGACCGCTCTGGCAGAAGCAGAGATCGAGTATCAGACCGACAAGTGTACCTCCATCTACGTAAAGTTCAAGGTTGCTGACGACAAGGGCAAGCTTGCAGATCTTTGCGACCTTGACAACACATATTTCGTTATCTGGACTACCACCACCTGGACTCTCCCCGGCAACCTTGCTATCGCGCTCAACCCCGTTGAGGAGTACGATCTCGTAAAGGTCGAGAGCGGTGAGGTTTACGTTCTTGCAAAGGCTCTTACCGAAAAGACCCTTAAGGCGGCTAATATTGAAAATTATACCGTTCTTGCAACCTTTGCGGGCAAGGAGTTCGAGTACATGACCGCACAGCACCCCTTCCTTGACAGAAAGAGTGTTGTAGTTAACGCGGATTACGTTACTATGGATAGCGGTACAGGTTGCGTTCACACCGCTCCCGGCTTTGGCGCGGACGACTATCAGACCTGCCGCCGTTACAACATTGACATCATCGTTCCCGTTGACGACCGCGGTTACCAGACTGAGGACGCGGGCAAGTTTGCGGGAATGTATTACGCGGCTTCAAACGAGGCTATACTTGAAGATATGAAGGAGACCGGCGCGCTTCTCGCTGCCGAGGAGATCGAGCATGAGTATCCTCACTGCTGGAGATGTAAGTCTCCCATTATCTTCCGCGCGACACCTCAGTGGTTCTGCTCGGTTGAGTCCTTCAAGGAAGCGGCAGTTGAAGCTTGCAAGCCTGTCAAGTGGCTCCCTGCATGGGGCGAGGATAGAATGATCCAGATGATCCGCGAGAGAGCCGATTGGTGTATCTCCCGTCAGCGTCATTGGGGTCTGCCCATTCCCGTATTCTATTGCGAGGATTGCGGCGAGGTGATCTGCAACCCCGAAACCATCGACCGCGTTTCCGCCATCTTCGGTGAGAAGGGCTCCAACGCGTGGTTTGATATGGAGGCTTCGGAGCTTCTTCCCGAGGGCTTCGTTTGTCCCAAGTGTGGCAAAACCCATTTCACAAAGGAAACCAATACTCTTGACGGTTGGTTTGACTCGGGCTCCTCTCACTTCTCGGTCCTTCGCGACGAGGAGTGGCCTGCCGACGTATAC
>JAZNII010000136.1:0-7885 GCA_045577415.1 Eubacteriales bacterium | reverse complement strand
GCCGACAAGGTGAGAGTCCTTGACCGACGGTTCAATTGCTAACGCAATTAAAGTCCGGATGAGAAAAAAGAAATTGCATTTAGTATTATGCGCTTTATACGCTCGCATTGTATTTTCCCCGAATTTGCGTTGCAAATCGGGCTTTTTCTTTTTTCTCCTATATTTAAAAGGAGAAAAAATATGAAACCTACAGAAAACAAAGCAAACAATGCTTTTAAGATCCGCTATTTAGCTACGACAGGAATATTGGGCGCATTATCAACCGTTCTAATGATGATAAGCTTCAGCGTCCCGTTTATGCCGTCTTTCATAAAACTTGACTTTTCCGAACTGCCCGCTCTTATTGCTTCATTCAGCATGGGGCCTATATACGGAGTGGCGGTTTGTTTAATAAAAAATCTTATAAATCTCCCCATGACCACCACGGGGGGAGTAGGGGAGCTTGCAAACTTCCTTTTGGGTTGTTGTCTTGTCTTGCCTGCAGGATTTATATATAAAATCAAAAGAAACCGTCTCGCGGCGCTGTTCTCTGCATTGGCAGGTTCATTGATAATGGCTCTTGTGGGTCTTCCTTTGAATTATTATGTTACCTATCCCGTATACGCTAAATTTATGCCTGTTGAAGCAATAATAAATATGTATACGGAAATACTCCCTGGTGTTGCCAACTTGATTCCGGGCGTTCCACCTTTGTTTACTTGTCTGTTAATATTCAACCTGCCTTTCACCTTTTTAAAGGGCGCGCTGGTCACAATAATAACATTCTTTATATATAAGCGAATCTCTCCCATTATCAAAGGCGTTAAAAAATGAAGTCTGTAACAACAGACGTATTGATTTTAAAAATAATTTGGTATATAATTAATTAAGAATACAATTACAAAGGATTTTTTATGAATAAAAAGAAAAATACCGTCCTTCAGGCGCTGCTTTGGGTGGTTCAGGGCTTCATCGTGGGAATCGGCGCAATTCTGCCCGGTGTCAGCGGCGGAACGCTCTGCTACGTCTTTGGGATATACGATCAGGTGCTGGAAATTTTGACCGACCCCTTAAAGGGCATCAAAAAGCACTGGCTGATGCTGATATTTGTGGGGCTGGGAGGCGGACTCGGATTTGTCGGCTTTGCGGGCATCACCGAGGCTCTGCTTTCCTGGAACGCTCCCGTCGTCATGTGCGTATTTATCGGCTTGATACTCGGAACCCTTCCCGAGCTTTGGCGCGATGCGGGAGAAAAGGGAAGAAATAAGTATTCAATTATCTCTTTTGCGGTAAGCTTTGTCGCTATCGCCGCGCTTTTCTGGTGCTGTGAGCATCTTTGGACGATAACTATCCCTCAAAACATCTGGGGCTACGCTATCTGCGGAGTTATCTGGGGTCTTAGCTTCATTATCCCGGGCTTCAGCTCGTCAACTCTCCTGCTTTTCTTCGGTATTTACAAGCCGATGTCGGCGGGAATAAAAAGTCTTGATCTTTGGGTCATTATTCCTCTGGGAATAACTATGCTGGCGACACTTTTGTTGCTTTCAAGAGTGATGAAAAAGGCGTTTGAGAAGATACACTCCATCGCCTCTCACTCGGTCATGGGATTCGTGCTTGCCACGACTATGATGCTGCTGACCGTAACAGAGGAGGGAGGTCCCAGCATCCTCGGCACCTTTTCGGGGATCAACATTCTCGTCTATCTCGGATGTATCGCGGGTGGCGCGGTGGCGTCCTTCCTGTTCTCAATGATCTGCAAAAGGATCAAGCCCGAATAAGATGAATTTTGCGAGAAATGAAAAAATTAATATTGTCGAGTTAACCCTATTGACAAAATACGCGCGTTGTGATACAATATTATACGAAATAAATATCTTATCAAGAGTGGTGGAGAGACAGGCTCTATGAAACCACGGCAACCTATCCGAAATCGCGGAAAAGGTGCCAATTCCAAGCAGATAAGGCGAAATATGGGTAAATACGCGCGAAGCGCTAAAAGCTCTGCTTGTCTGTCTGCAAGCAGAGTTTTTTGATGTTTAAAAATAAAAGATATATAAATTGAGGTAAAAAAGATGAAAAAAGTACTGTTTACATCTGAGTCGGTGACCGAAGGACATCCCGACAAAATTTCCGACAAAATTTCCGACGCGATCCTTGACGAGATGCTTCGTCAGGACCCCAACTCCCGTGTTGCTTGCGAGACGTTTTGCACCACGGGTCTTGTCAGCGTAATGGGCGAAATAACCACCGAGGCTTATGTTGACATTCAAGAGGTGGTTCGCCGCACCGTTCGCGAGATCGGCTACACAAGAGCAAAGTTCGGCTTCGACTGCGACTCCTGCGCCGTCATCAGCTCGATCCACGAACAGTCCCCCGACATCGCCATGGGCGTTGACAAGTCCTTCGAGGCAAAAGAGGGAACAGACACCGACGGTCTCGACACCGGCGCGGGCGATCAGGGTCTTATGTTCGGCTACGCTTGCGACGAGACCCCCGAGCTTATGCCCCTGCCTATCTCTCTCGCTCACAAGCTTGCCCGTCAGCTCACCGCAGTGAGAAAGAACGGCACTCTTGACTATCTCCGTCCCGACGGAAAGACTCAGGTCACCGTTGAATACCACGATGACGTACCCGTAAGAGTCGATACTATCGTTATCTCCTCTCAGCACAGCGATGCCGTAACTCTTGAGCAGATCAGAGCCGATATTATCAAAAACGTTATTGAGCCTATCGTTCCCGCGTCTCTTATGGACGGCGAGACCAAGATCTACGTCAACCCCACGGGCAGATTCGTTATCGGCGGTCCTGCGGGCGACACTGGTCTGACGGGAAGAAAGATAATCGTTGACACCTACGGCGGCTACGCTCGCCACGGCGGCGGCGCATTTTCGGGAAAAGACCCCACAAAGGTTGACCGCTCCGCTTGCTACGCAGCAAGATACATCGCAAAGAACGTCGTTGCGGCAGGACTTGCAAAGAAGTGCGAGGTTCAGGTAGCTTATGCTATCGGTGTCGCGCGCCCCGTCTCCGTTATGATCGACACCTTCGGCACCGCTATCGTTGACGAAGCAAAGATCAGCGCGGCAGTTACCGAGCTTGTTGACCTCCGCCCCGCGGCGATCATTCGCGACTTTGACCTCCGCAAGCCTATCTATTGCGATCTCGCGGCTTACGGTCACATGGGCAGAGAGGACCTCGACGTAGCTTGGGAAAAGCGCGACCTCGCAGAGAAGCTGAAAGAAAAGTGCCTGTAAGGGGATGCGAGGAATGCGAGGAATGCGAGGAATGCGACCTACTTTCTTTGAAAAGAAAGTAGGCAAAGAAACTTCCCGAATTTTTGGGGTCCTTTTAGGGTGACGGAGGATTTTTCGCTCCTTCGTCGCTAAAAAAATCCCTCACTGACCTTTTCTTATTGCAAAGGTGTTGAACCCAGCCGAAAAGTTTAACTAAATTTATAGTTTGATTTAAGTTGAAGCAAGCAATCCCATCAATTTAAACCTGTCGGCGAAGCCGACCTTTCCCGAAGGGAAAGCCTTGTTGAATTTAAGAGTTTGATATTGCTATAATTCTTATTCCACTACTCTAACCATCGGGGTTGGGGGTCACGGGGGAGGGGATGTTCAAAAAATCCGCCTTTGATTTATTTGTTCTAACGCCTTTTGCGGATTTTTAGAACCTCTCCTACCCCCCGTGCGGCGTTCTTTTGGTTCGTTTTCTGCCGACGCGGGCAGAAAATGAACATATAAAAACTCACATTCTCCCCCCTCGCCACATATCCTTTATAAAATAACTTTATAAAGGAGGAAATATGGAAACGGCTTTTATGATAACCGTCGCTGCGTTGGCGATAATGGGATTTTACTTTCTCTTAAAAATCATCTCATCCTTCATATTCGCAAGCAAAAGCATCGCGGCGGCAGTAATGATCGACAGCAAAAACCAGCTTCGCAACCTCGACCTGCTGCTTGACGACGCATCGTCGGCGCTTTTCGCGATCCGCCGCCGTAGACTTGCGGTCTTCGTGCCAAACGAGATATGGTCTGCTTGTGACGAGATCGACAAAAGCCTCGCCAAAGAGCTTATCGACCGATTTGGCGCGGAGTTGTACGTTATTTGACCCCTTGCATGTCAAGCAAGCAGTCAACCCAAAATCAAAAGAAAAGGAGGCCGTCTATGGACGAGAAAAACAGAAATCTGTTCGGCGATATAGTCCCCGAGGAAAACGAAAAGCTGATAAAGCTGTCGGGAAGCGTCGAGCAGGTCATTTACGCAAATGAAGAAAACGGTTATATGGTCTGCGATCTCGGCACCGATGACGACGACCTCATAACTATAACCGGCGTTATGCCCTACGTAAACGAGGGCGACTCGCTTATCGTATACGGCGAATGGAAGCATAACCCCAGATACGGCAGGCAGTTCGTGGTAAGCCAGTACGAAAGATATATGCCCGCCAACGCAAGCGCGATATTGCGTTACCTCTCCTCGGGCGCTATCAAGGGTATCGGAAAAAAGACCGCCTTAAAAATCGTCGAGGAATTCGGCGACAACACCCTTGACGTCCTCGAAAACCACCCCGACTGGCTTTCCGATATTCCGGGAATAAGTCTCAAAAAAGCAAAGCAGATCTGCGAGGATTTCAAGGCAAAGGCAGGAATACGCACCGCAATGCTCTTTTTCCGAGACTATTTCGGCGCGACTACTACCGTAAAAATATATAAAAAATGGGGTTCTGCGGCTATCGACATAGCGAAAAACAACCCCTACCGTCTATGTGACGAGATCGACGGCATCGGCTTTGAACGCGCCGACAGTATGGCGATGAAGCTTGGTCTTGAAAAAGACTCCTACGCCAGACTTGTCAGCGGTGTCGCCCACGTCATCCGTTACAACGCAGCGCAGAACGGTCATGTCTGTCTGCCCAGAGAAAAACTCACGCAGGCATCCGCACACCTGCTGGGTGCTGACGCTGAGAAGATAAACGAGGTCATCGACGACATGATCGCCACGGGCAAGCTGAAATACTCGCTTTTTGGTGAAACCGTTTATCTCTATGACAAATTTGCCTACGAGTGCGAGTGCTATATTGCCGAAAAGCTTGATCTTCTTAACAAGGTCTGTCCCGCAGTCGATATTTCCGACGCAAACTTTTTCATCGAAAAAGAGGAAAGAAAAAACGGTTTCGCTTACGCGCTGATGCAGAAAAAAGCCATTATCGGCGCGCTGGAGAGCGGCGTTATGCTCCTGACGGGCGGTCCGGGTACGGGTAAGACCACTATCGTCAAGGCGCTGATCGATATTTTCCGCAGTATGGATATGAAGGTCGCTCTGGCGGCTCCCACGGGGCGCGCCGCAAAGAGACTTTCCGAGGCGACCAGCCACGAGGCAAAGACTATCCACCGTCTGCTTGAATTTGAATACGCCACCGATGACTCCGACCGTCCCGGCTTCCGCAGAAACGAAAACGATCTGCTTGAAGAAAACGTGATCATTATCGACGAGTCCTCGATGATAGACAATATACTTATGTCGGCGCTGCTCCGCGCGGTCAAGCCGGGCGCGAGAGTTATTCTCATCGGAGACGCCGACCAGCTCCCAAGCGTGGGCGCGGGCAACGTGCTTCACGATCTTCTGGAGTGCGGACGCTTTACCACCATCCGTCTCGACGAAATTTTCCGTCAGGCACAAAAATCGCTGATCGTCACCAATGCCCACATGATAAATCACGGAGAAGTGCCGAGGCTTGACGTCAAGGACAACGACTTTTTCTTCCTGCCCCGAAGCACTGATGAGGATATTGCCTTTACCGTCACCGACCTTTACAAGAACCGTCTGCCCAGAACCTACGGAGCTGATACGGTAGCCAACATTCAGGTCATCTCTCCCTCACGCAAGGGCGACGCGGGTACTGAAAACCTGAACGTGCTGATACAGTCCGCCCTCAATCCTCCCTCAACGAAGAAGAAGGAGCATAAGCACCGCGAGAGAGTTTTCCGAGAGGGCGACAAGGTCATGCAGATCAAGAACAACTACGAGATCGAGTGGTGTCGCGAGGACGACAGCACGGGAACCGGTATTTTTAACGGAGACATCGGCACGATCTTGCGTATCGACGGTCTCAACGAGTGCATGGAGATAGTTTTCGACGATAGGCACGTGACCTATGATTTCACCTCTTTAGAGGAGCTTGAACATGCCTACGCGATAACCGTCCATAAGAGTCAGGGCTGCGAATATCCCATAGTTATCCTGCCGCTTTACGGCGCGCCCGCCATGCTGCTCACGAAAAATCTTTTCTATACCGCCGTCACGAGAGCGCAGAAAATGGTTGTTCTCGTCGGCAGAGCCGATATTGCCAAAACCATGGTGTCTAATACCCATACCAGCTTGCGCTATACTTGTCTCAAACAAAGATTACTATAAACCTCTTGGCGAAGCCTTTGTAAAAGTTTTGCGTCGCTTTTTCAAAAGCGACCGCCAATCCAACGCGCGTAGCGTTGGTCGCCCTCCGCAGAGGGCGAAACTCCTAATCATCAGAAAGCGCCACCGAAGGGGTGAATTTTCGCCAACGGCGAAAAGAGGGGGAACCGCTTGTGGTGGGAGTGCTTCGCCAAAGGCGAAGTGAGGAACCACACAAGTGGGGGGTTCCCCCTCCTCGTTTTTAACAAAAATTATTATTTTAGCAGTGAAAATCACTGCTTTTTTATATTTGCACTTGTATCGGTGCAAACCGTTCTCTGTTAATAAGTATAATAAACCTATAAATTGCTCCTAAAACGGTGCAAAAGGAAGGTTTATTATGAACAAGAAAACAGAAAAAATAGTAGGGCAAAATATTAGAATTCTACGAGAAAAAGCGGGAATAACTCAAGAAATATTAGCCGCGAAACTCCAGCTTGAGGGCTGCGACATAACAAGAAGCGCGGTTGCGAAGATCGAAGTAGGGCAGAGACATCTCTATTCGGATGAAATAATTCTTATCAAAAAAATACTGAACGTATCTTACGATGAAATATTCGATATCAAATAAGATATTTGGAGCTTTAAATGGAACAAAAATTGAGAAGAGACAGACGAATAGGAGACAATCTGCGTGCTTTGCGTGACAAGCACGATATTTCACAGGAAAAGCTCTGCGCAGAATTACAAAGACGCGGATGCGATATTGCTCGTAGCGCTTACGCCAAATACGAGGCGGGCGAGCTGAACGTCAAAATAAGTGTGCTTATAGAGCTTAAAAAGATATACGGTTGTACCTTTGACGACTTTTTTGAGGGTCTTGATGTCTCGGACAAAGTGAATTAAAATAACAAACAACATGAACCACAAAACCCAAAATGCATTAAGATTTATAAGAAATCTTATATTAGTACCAAGGTGCGCGTCCTGCAATCTGCGGCTCTCTCCCATTCCCGAGCGGGAGGAGATCACTCACGGAAAGATCTGCTTTTGCGAAAAATGCAGGGAAAAATGGCAAAAGGCAAAATCGGAGATCTGTCCCACCTGCTATAACCTCTCCGAAAAATGCAACTGCACCCCCGATTTCTTTTTCAAATACCAACCCGATATTCCGTCCCTCTGCTTTTACCGTCCTGCTTCAGGCGACACGCCCAGCCGTGCCATTATAACCATGAAAAGGCGGCTTGACGTGGAGCTTTTGGAATTTATGGCACTTGAGCTGCGTCCAAAGCTTGAAAAAACTCTTGGAAAAATGGGGCTCGACGGCAAGGAATGCGTCTTTACCTGGATGCCGAGAAAACGCGATGCCATCATCGAAAGCGGTTTCGACCAAGGCAAGGAGCTGTGCGTCAGACTTGCCGCTCTTTTTGGAGCAGAGTGCCGTCCTTTATTCATCCGCGCAGGCGGAAAGGAGCAGAAACGGCTTGATAAAAGCTCACGCAAAAGC
>JAZNII010000135.1:0-40706 GCA_045577415.1 Eubacteriales bacterium | reverse complement strand
TTTGAGGGCGACGGTTCATCGTCTTGGGATCAACACCCCGATCCGCAGATGAAGCGTGACGCATATATGTCTCTCTGCGGCGAGTGGTCGCTTTCGGTCAAGGACAAAAAGGGCGACAAGAGCCTCGGCAGCATCACCGTTCCCTATCCTCCCGAATCCCGTATCTCGGGCATTGAAAGACAGCTCAAAAATGGCGAAAAGTATATATACGAAAAGAGATTTTTCGTTCCCGACGAAATGCGCGGAGAACGCGTAGTGTTGCACTTCGGCGCGGTGGATCAGATTGCTAAGGTAAGCCTGAACGGCAAGAGCTTAGGCGAGCATATCGGCGGCTACCTTCCCTTTGAATTTGACGTCACCGACAGTCTTACCGACGGTGAAAATACACTTTCGGTTGAGGTCACCGACGACCTTGACAGAGAGCTTGCATGGGGCAAGCAGAGACGCGACAGAGGCGGCATGTGGTACACGCCAACAAGCGGCATCTGGCAGGCGGTGTGGCTCGAAAGAGTTCCCGAAAATCACATAAAAAGCATCCGTCTCACCCCCGATCTCGGTGGCGTGACCCTGGAAATTGAGGGCGGCAGAGGCGAATTTTGTCTGACCCTAAAAGAGGGCAAAGAATACCGATTTTCGGGCAACAAGACCTACATTGAGGTTGAAAAACCCAAGCTTTGGTCACCCGAAAGTCCCTATCTCTATGAATTTACTCTCACCGACGGTTGTGACAAGGTAGAATCCTATTTTGCCCTCCGCACCGTGACAGTTGAGCAAAACAACGGCAAAAGCTATATCTGTCTCAACGGCAAGCCCTACTTTTTCCACGGACTTCTCGACCAAGGCTATTTCAGCGACGGTATCTACACTCCGTCGTCGCCCGCGGCTCTTGAAAACGATATTATGAAGATGAAAAAGTGCGGCTTCAATATGCTCCGCAAGCACATCAAGATCGAGCATAAGCTATTCTATTACTACTGCGACAAGCACGGCATGGCGGTCTTTCAGGATATGGTCAACAGCGGTAAGTACAGCTTTCTTATCGACACCGCTCTGCCAACGATAGGCTTCAAAAAAGGCATATCGCACAAGGCAACAGAGCGCCGCCGCCAAGTCTTTGAACGCGACAGTGACGAGACGGTAAGCTATCTCTACAATCACCCCTCGGTGGTGTACTACACCATATTCAACGAGGGCTGGGGACAGTTTGACGCGGACGCACAGTACACCCGTCTCAAGGCTCTCGACGCATCCCGCGTGTGGGACGCAACAAGCGGCTGGTTCACCGAGAAAAAGAGTGACGTTGTAAGCGAGCATATCTACTTTAAAAAGCTTGATCTGAAAAATGATCCCCAAAAGCCTCTCGTTCTTTCCGAGTTCGGCGGCTACTCCTGCAAGATAGACGGTCACTCCTTCAATCTTGACAAGACCTACGGATACAGCTTTTTCACCGACCGCAAAAAATTTGAGGATGCCCTTGAAGCTCTCTATCTTAACGAGGTCATTCCCATGATAGAGCGAGGCCTCTCCGCCGCAGTCTACACACAACTCAGCGACGTTGAGGACGAGACCAACGGACTTATGACCTACGACAGGCAGATTTTGAAGGTTGATCACGAGAGGATGACTTTTATATCTCAAAAAGTCAGCGAAGCTTTTGAAAACAATCTTAAATAGTCTCAATTCCCCACGGACAAGCTTGTCCGTGGGGAGCCTTTTTCTATAATCTGACGTTTTTTAGTTAAAAAACTATCCCAATCGGCCCTTTTTTCAAAATTCTACTTTTAGTTATATAAATATACATAAAATGTGTTGACAAAAGCACTTCAGTATGCTAAAATAAATTTTATATGATTTAAGAAAAAATTCAGCAAAATTCAAACCAAAGGGAGGGATAATTTTGATATTTGGAAAACACATCAATCGATATTATCTCAAATACTTACCTATGCTGCTTTTGGGTGTCCTCGCGCTGGTACTCGTGGACTACATGCAGCTTATTACCCCCGAGCTTTACGCCGCCGTCATCGAGGGCGTTGAGACCGGATTCGTAACCGATTCCGCATCGGGTATGGCTTATACCTTTGACTTAAATTATATTCTTGACAAGATCTGTCTGCCAATGCTGTTCGTTATCGTCTCTCTGGTATTCGGCAGATTTTTGTGGAGAGTTTGCTTCTTTGGCGCGGGCATTAAGCTTGAGACCGATCTGCGCGGCAGAATGTTCGACCGCTGCAAGGACCTTTCCCAGCAGTATTATCAGGTCAACAAGGTCGGTAACATGATGTCTCTCTTTACCAACGACCTTGATACCGTTCAGGAATGCTTCGGTTGGGGAATTATGATGTTCTTCGACGCGGTAGTCCTTGGCATCCTCGCCCTTATCAAAATGGTGAGGATGAATCCTATTCTGGCTATGTTCTGCATGATCCCCATGGTTCTGCTTCTGGTCTGCTCTCTTATCGTGGGCAAATACATGAGCCGAAAGTGGGAAAAGAGACAGGAGGCATTCTCGCTTCTCTCGGATTTCTCGCAAGAGACCTTTGCGGGAATCGCGGTAGTCAAGGCATTCGTCAAGGAAACTCACGAGCTGCTCGAGTTTAAAAAGCTGAGCAAGAACAACGAGGACAGAAATGTTGAATACACCAAGCTCTCGGTTCTTCTTCACGTTGCGCTGACACTGTTCATCGAATCGGTGGTATGCGTTATTCTCGGCTACGGCGGATATCTCGTTTTCAATCCCGACGTTCAGTTCTCTGCCTCCCAGCTTGTAGAATTTATAGGATATTTCAACGCAATAATCTGGCCCGTTATGGCAGTCTCCGAGCTTATCGGCATGCACGCTCAGGGAAAAGCCTCGCTCAAGCGCATCAGCGAGTTGCTTGATGCCAAGCCCGATGTTTTTGACAGAGGCGAGATCGAGGAGCTTTCCGACATACGCGGAGACATCGATTTCAAAAATCTTACCTTCCGCTATCCCGACGGCGAGTTCGACATCCTCTCCGACGTCTCATTCTCGATCAAGGCGGGCGAAAACGTAGGAATTATCGGACGCACAGGCTCGGGCAAGACCACCATAGTAGATCTGATATTGCGCACCTACAACGTTCCCGACGGCACGGTCTTCATCGACGGTAACGACGTAAACCAAATACCGATAAAGACGGTCAGAGCCGCCGCCGCTTACGTTCCGCAGGACAACTTCCTTTTCAGCGACACGATTGAAAACAACATAAGCTTCGCCACCGACGGCGGCAGCTTTGACGACGTTGAGTTCGCCGCAAAAATGGCGGACGTTCACGACAATATCGCCGAATTCCCCGAAAAGTATCAAAGCGTTCTCGGTGAGCGCGGAGTTACCGTCTCGGGCGGACAGAAGCAGCGAATTTCCATCGCACGCGCGCTGATGAAGAACGCGCCCATTCTCATTCTCGACGACTCGGTTTCTGCCGTTGACGTTAAGACCGAAAAGGCGATCCTTGAAAATCTCCATAGCATGAGAGCGGGCAAGACTACTATCCTTATTGCCCACAGAGTCAGCACCGTGGAGCAGATGGACAAGATAATCTTCGTAGACGAGGGCAAGATCGCCGCAGTCGGCAATTATTCCGAGCTTTACTCATCCTGCCCCGAATTTAAGAATCTGGTCGACCTGCAAAAGCTTGACGACGCAGACGAATCGGGCGCGCAGGACGACGGCAGGAAGGAGGTAGAATAATATGTACGAGTTTTACCCAATTCTTACCGTTGGCGCTATAATCGGCGTGTTCGCTACTATATTCATCATCGCCTTCGCCACCATGAAGGACAAGAAAGAGGCCATCGGCTTCGACCGTGACATGAAGGATTCGGAGATAATCCGCCGCCTTATGAAATACGCAAAGCCCTATATCGGCAGATTTATTTTCGTCCTCGTGCTTATGATCTTCTCTATCGCTCACGAGATAATCTCTCCCATCATAATGGGTGATATTATTGAAATGGTAGGCAGTAAGGGCGGCTTTGACCTTAACGCGCTTTACGTCCGCATCGGAATATACGGAGCTATACTGCTGATCTCGCTTATCTGCACCTACGTTCAGTCGATAATCCTTCAAAAGACGGGACAGCGAATCGTTTCCAATATCCGCGAGGATCTTTTCCATCACATTGAAAACCTTTCTCACGATCAGCTCAACAAGATCCCCGTGGGAACTCTGGTCACAAGAGTTACCAACGACACCAACGCGATCTCTATAACCTTTACCAATATTCTCGTAAACCTTATCAAGAATATGTTCATCATCGTCGGCGTGCTTGCGGCAATGCTCATGCTCAACTATATGCTGACGCTGGTAGTCCTTTGCTTCGTTCCCTTCGTAGTCCTCTTTACGGTCATTTTCCGTAAATTCTCCCGCCGCGCTCACCGTCAGGTCAAGGACGGCACTACCAATATCAACATCTTCCTCTCCGAAAACCTTTCGGGAATGAAGATAATTCAGATATTCAACCGCGAGGCGAGAAAGAAGGAAGAATTCGACGAGAGAAACAAGAAGCTCGGCAAGGCAAAGATGGGGCAGATGTTCGTCTTCGGCATCTTCCGTCCCATGGTATATATGCTCTACATCTCCTCTATCCTCTGTCTCTTTTATTTCGGAGCGAGAGGAAAGCTTGAGGGCTGGGAGTTCCTCGGTCAGGTCGTTGAGGTCAACGTCATAGTTGCCTTCTATCAGTACATCAACAAGTTCTTCAATCCCATACAAAATCTCGCGGAGCAGTTTAACCGCTTGCAGGCTTGCTTTGCGTCTGCCGAGAAGATATACAAGATATTCGATATAGTTCCCGAGGTAGTGGACGAGCCTGACGCTATCGAGCTTGACCACATCGAGGGCAACATCGAGTTCAGAAACGTATGGTTCTCATATCTTCCCGACGAATGGGTGCTTAAGGACGTGTCCTTCAAGGTAAACGCGGGCGACACCGTGGCATTCGTTGGCTCTACCGGCTCGGGTAAGACCACGATCCTCTCGCTTATCTGCCGCAATTACGACATTCAGAAGGGCGAGATCCTTATCGACGGCATCAACATCAAGAAGATCAAGATAAGCTCCCTGCGCCGCCATTTCGGTCAGATGCTTCAGGACGTCTTCCTTTTCTCGGGAACGATACGCTCCAATATCACGCTTGGTCTCGACGGTGTCACCGACGATGAGGTCAGGGAGGCGTGCAAGTACGTCAATGCCGACAGCTTTATAGACAAGCTCTCAGACGGACTTGACGAGGGGGTACGCGAAAGAGGAAACAACTTCTCGGCAGGACAGAGACAGCTCATCAGCTTTGCGAGAACGATCATTCACAAGCCCGCTGTAATGATACTTGACGAAGCTACGGCAAATATCGACACCGAGACCGAGATCCTCATTCAGGATTCTCTTGAAAAGATGATGAACATAGGCACTATGCTTATGGTCGCTCACCGTCTCTCCACCATTCAGCACGCAGACAATATTATCGTTCTTTCCCACGGCAAGATCATCGAGCAGGGTACTCACAACGAGCTGCTGCTGAACAAGGGCAACTACTACCGTCTCTACACTCTCCAATATCACAAAGAGCAGCTTGGCGGAAAAAACATTTTGAAAAAATAAAATGAATATTAACACAAAAAAACTCCCCTTGTCCTTATGGGACAAGGGGTTTTGGAAAACTACGCTATCTCTGGCGATCCCTATAGCTCTGCAACAGATGCTTTCGGCATCCTTCAGTCTTATAGACACCTTAATGGTAGGACAGCTCGGCGACATTCCCTTATCCGCTACGGGTATGGCAGGACAGTGGAGCTGGCTGTTCGCTATGGTCCTTTTTGGAATAGCATCGGGCGCATCGGTGTTCGTCTCCCAGTATTGGGGGGACAAAAATGTACGGGGTATCCGTCAAACGGTCGGTATTTCGGCAACCGCGGGACTTGTAGTTTCAATGCTTTTCCTTGCAATCGCGGCGATCTTTCCCGAAAAAATAATCTATATCTTTAATAAAAACCCCGAAATAATAAGCGAAGGCTCAGCCTATCTGCGCTTTGCGTGCCTTTCCTATCCAGCAATGGCTCTGACCAATATCCTGGGAGCAACGCTCCGCTCGGTAGAGCGTCCCAAGCTTCCAATGACGGTTTCGGGTATTTGCGCGGTAGCCAACATAGTGCTGAACTACTTTCTCATATTCCCCGCAGGGCTTGGAGTACAGGGCGCGGCTATCGCTACTGCTATCTCGGCATGGCTCGGACCTGTCCTGATCTTAATCTTCTCAATCTTCAGAAAGAACATTCTCATCGCTCCCTTGCGCGAATTCTCGTTTTCAATGAGCGCTGTCGGAGAATTCTTCAAAAGAACCACTCCCGTTATTATCAACGAAACTATGTGGGGAATGGGAACTGTGGCATACAATATCATCTTCGCCAATATGGGACATGAGGAATATGCCGCCATTACCATAGTCAGGACCTTTGAAAACTTCTCGTTCTGCTTTTTTATGGGACTTTGTAACGCCTGCTCCGTTATGACGGGTAAGTCAATCGGCTCAGGTGAAATAAGAGAGAGTATCAGGGACACCAAGAGATTTATTACGGTCTTCCCTTTTGTTTCGATGATCGTCGGTTTGGTGGTAATTCTTCTCAGATCCCCCCTTGTTTCGATATTCAATCTGGCATCGAATATTTCCGACTACACCATTGAAACGGCAAAGTGGATACTCGTGATCTACTCTTTATGGATAGTTGTGCGTAACGTGCCGTATCTCACTGTCGTTGGCATTTTCCGTTCAGGCGGCGATACAACTATGGGAATGATAATCGAGATCGCCGCGCTGTGGTGCTTCTCGGTTCCCATGACCTATCTCGCGGCAAACGTATGGGGGCTTCCCTTCCTTGCGGTCTATGCCATCATGTACCTCTGCGAGGATCTTCCGAAAACGGTATTCTTCATGATCTATTGGCGCTCGGGCAAATGGATAAAGCCCGTAACCGAAGTCGGAAAACGCGCTCTGGAAGAATTCAAAAGTGGAAAACGCGCTCCGGAAGAATTCAAAAATTAATAAATCGTAAAAATAAGCAACGGCAACCTGCTATAATACAGGGCACCGTTGCTTGTTTGTTTCTTTACTGTTTCATAGTCATCTCACCGTAGGACGGCAGAGGCCAGAGCTTTGAGGGAACGATGCCCTCCATCTCGTCAACCGCCTCGCGGAGCTTGGTCATAAGCGGGATAACGTTGTCCTTATAAGCCAGAGCCGAGTCCATATACTTGTGGGTCTTGGCTCTTTCGGCGTATGCGCTGTCGGCGGCATTTTTCAGCTTGTCCGCAAGCTCGTAAGCCTTGGCGTTAAGAGCTGACAGCTTCAGAATTATGGTCTTTTCAAGATTTGCGCCGTTTGCGTTGTCCAGAACCTTGATCTTGTTCTTGGCGATCTCGGCAAGCTGACCGATATATTCTTCAACTGCGGGAATTATCTTCTTGTTCGCTATATCGACCATAGTTTTCGCCTCGATGTCGATGACCTTGGAATAGTTCTCGCAGAGAATGTCCTCTCTGGCGCGAAGCTCGACCTCGCTCATAACTCCGAACTCGGTGAAAAGATCGATGTTCTTTTGCTTTGTCAGGCAGGAGAATGCGTCAACGCTTGTCCTGAGATTGAGCAGACCTCTCTTTTCGGCTTCGGCGGGCCACTTTGACGAATAGCCGTTGCCATTGAAGATAATACGCCTGTGTTCCTTAAAGGTCTTTTTGATAAGCGCTCTTGCGGCATTTTCAACGTCATTCGCGCCTTCAAGTTCGTCGGCAAAATCGCGACAGACCTTGGCGACGGCGGTATTTATCATAACGTTTGCCATGGCGATATTCTGCGACGAGCCGACCATTCTGAACTCAAACTTGTTGCCCGTAAAAGCAAAGGGTGAGGTGCGGTTACGGTCGGTGGAATCGTAACGGAATGTGGGAACGCTGGGAACGCCCAGATCCATCGTCCTTCTCGCCTTGTCTATGTAATCGGAGTCGTCTGCAATTGCGTCGATAAGCCCCTCAAGCTCGTCGCCAAGGAACATCGAGACGATCGCGGGGGGTGCTTCGTCAGCGCCGAGACGGTGGTCGTTTCCGGGGGTAGCCGACGACAGACGAATAAGATCCTGATAGTCGTCCACAGCCTTGATTACCGCTGCTAAAAACAGTAAAAACTGTGTGTTTGACGCGGGGTTCTTGCCGGGGTTCAGCAGGTTCTTGCCCGTGTCGGTGCCTATCGACCAGTTGTTATGCTTACCCGAGCCGTTAATGCCCGCATAGGGCTTTTCGTGGAGGAGGCAGACCAAACCGTGTCTCTCTGCAACCGTTTTCATAGTCTCCATGATCACGAGGTTCTGGTCAACAGCCACGTTGGTGTTTGAGAATATGGGGGCTAATTCGTGCTGTGAGGGAGCGACCTCGTTGTGCTTGGTCTTTGAAGTGATACCAAGCTTCCAGAGTTCTCTGTCAAGCTCCTCCATATACGCGCCGATCTTGGTCTTGAGGTGACCGTAGTAGTGATCCTCAAGCTGCTGACCCTTGGGAGCGGGTGCGCCAAAAAGCGTTCTGCCCGTGTAGAGCAGGTCGTCTCTCTTGTCGTAATATTCTTTGTTTATAAGGAAATATTCCTGCTCCGCGCCTACCGAGGTGTTTACTCTCGTAGCGGTGTTATCGCCGAAAAGCGCAAGGATACGGAGAGCCTGCTCGCTGACCGCGTCCATAGAACGAAGCAGGGGTGTCTTGGTGTCAAGAGCGTCTCCCGTATATGAACAGAAAACGGTGGGTATGTAAAGAGTTCCGTCCTTGATAAAAGCGTAGGAGGAGGGGTCCCAAGCGGTATAGCCTCTTGCGTTACAGGTCTTACGGAGACCGCCCGACGGGAAGGAGGATGCGTCGCTCTCGCCCTTTATCAGCTCCTTACCCGAAAACTCCATAACGACCTTATCGCCGCCAATGGGGGAGATAAAGGAATCGTGCTTCTCTGCCGTCACGCTGGTTAGAGGCTGGAACCAGTGGGTATAGTGGGTCGCGCCCTTCTCGGTCGCCCAGTCTTTCATAGCGTTTGCCACGACGTTAGCGATAGAAACGTCGATCATTTTTCCGGTCTGTATGGTCTCGGTCAAGGACTTGTAAACGTCCTTGGGAAGTCTCTGACGCATGACCGCGTCGTTGAATACCATACAGCCGTATATTTCGGGAATATTAGTCATATTAAAATGCTCCTTCGGAGTATAAATATTTTCTCATTTTATATTATAACTCCGAAGGAGAATTTTGTCAAGTGGTGGGGTTTACTTTCTTTCCGCGTTTGGGAAAGAAAAAAGTTAAAGAAAGGAGGTTTATGTTCATTTCTTGCCCGCATCGGCAATGAAGCCTGCCGACAACAGCTTGGCGATTGATCGGCTCGCAAATGCAAGTATTTGCTGAACCAAAGAAATGCAGCATGGTGAGATGCGTGTTTTTACTAACTTTTCTTGTCATCAGCGACAAGAAAAGTTACAAAAGAAACGCCGCACGGGGGGCAAGAGGGGTTCGAAAAATCCGCAAAAGACACTCCAACCCGAAAACTTAAAGGCGGATTTTTCAAACATCCTCCTCCCCCGTGACCCCCAACCTCTGCAAAGTATAATATTTTTCATTGTATAGCCGTAAGCTGAACTATTTAGTTGAGTTTTTAGTTTGTTTTTGGCTAAATCTCTCTTTTGCTTGCGTAGGCATACGCAAGCAAGGTGAGGAACTCATCTCACGCGGCGAACCACGCCGCTAAAAAGATAAGTTGGAGGTTCATCCTTAAAATACATTAGCTTCGTGGTTCGAAGCGCGAATTTAGTTCTTACCCTTGCTCGCATATACCTTTGCGAGCAACATAGTAACAAACAGTTCAGATAAACAAAAATGCTAAACCTAAAGGTTGAGTTCCTGTCTTTAAACCATACAATGTCTCTCTTTAATTCGAGAGGGGTTTCTTAAGGGGAGAGGCTGTTGAGGGGATTAAAAATGCGGCTGGCTGCGTTTTTAATCACAAGACCGCCTTTCCACTTAAGCGGCGTTATTTTGGTTCGTTTTCTGTCGCTGGTGACAGAAAATGAACATCTCTCACCCTACTACAACAACCGAGACCGAAATATCGTCTCTCTCCTCGCCCTCGGGGGCGTTTTTTACAGCCTCGCGTAAAATTTCATCCTTCAGTCGCTCGCAAAGCTCCTCGCCAACAGTAACCGCTTTCTTCGCCTTCGTCATATACGCACAGAGATACTCCACAAGCCACGGACAATCCTCGCTGTCGTGACAGCACCCGTCGCTCATCATCACGACAATATCTCCTTTTTTCGTATCAAACCTCGTTATCCTCGCGTCAGCGTCCTTGATGATCCCCACAGGCATCGTGCGCGAGCTTATCTTGTAGACCGTTCCCTCTCTCGCGATATAAGTGGGCGCCGCGCCGCTCTTGACAAACGCCGCGGTGCCGCTCATCAGATCAAGCTCAAGAAGGTCCACCGTCGCCGAGCATTCGTTTCCGCATCCCATATTTTCCGAACGAATAATGTTGTTAAGCATCCTGAGCGTTATGTCCGCCCGATTGCCCGCCATAAGCATCTTTTCAATAAACATAGCGCAGACCCCCGAAGTGTAAGCCGCCTCGGCTCCGCTTCCCATGCCGTCGCTGATAAGAGAATAAAAATAGGAATTGTCGGTGATAAACGCGTCGGTCATATCGCCGCAGGTCTCCTCACTTTCCTCAAAGGGATCGACGAAAAGCTCGTCGCGCTCGCCCCTCTCCGACGACCACTCCTTTCCTGCGCGAGACATCCTGCCGTGGGCGCAGCTTGCCTTGACCCTCGGCCGTGACGACAGCAGCATCATGTTGCCGTCCTTGCCAACCTCTATCACGGGGTCGGTCAGCTCTACCCCCACAAGCTCACTTATCCTGCGGCGCAGCTCCGCCGTTTTTTCCGCGCTCAGATTATCTGCGCCCGTAACGCATTTCGCTACCACGTGAACGCAACGCTTGCCGTATACCACCACGCCGCCCGAATGTATTCCGCAGGAGCAAAGATAATCGTATATCTGCTCTCCCGCCTTCAGATCGCACTCGTATTCCTCGGAATCGTTGTTCAGAGCATCCTTGAGTATTGCGGTTATGTCGTCGTAATTTGACGCAAAAAAGTTCGCCTTGCCGCCGTTTATTATCTCCTCTGTGCTTTTCCTTGTGGCAAGATTGATTTCGGTTATAAGCTTGTCCAGTCTTATGCACTGCGACGAAAATTTTTCGGGAAGATCCCCCGACGCAACGCTTCCCGATGTGTAGAGCCGCGACGTGACCCGCTTTATCGCTTCAAGAGTGTCGCCAAGCTCCCCGCCCCAGCAACGCTCTCGGTTTCTGCATCCCTCACAGACCTTTTCAAACGCTGTGTCGGTTATCTTTCTTATGCCCAACACGTCGGAGCGGCGAAAACGGTTGCTGAGCTTATAAAAGGTCTCGGAAAGCGACGAAAAGGTGTCCGATAACATCGAAAGTCTTTCCTTGACCGCCTCGTTTTTGGTCTTTTCGGTAACCGCGGTGGCGAAATACAAGCCGTCTGCCGTATCTCTGCGATAGGGCGCATTCATCATCTCTCTGTACTTGTCCGCAAGCATATAGACGGGTATCGCCATAAGCATAGGAGGCAGGACGCTTACAAGTCCCCTCTCGCCTCCGATATAATAACACCAGACCACTACGACAACGCAGATCACCGCCACTCCCGCATTTCGTTTCACCGCTGAAATAAGGCAGAAGATCACCGCCGACAGAACTAACAGAGGAGCGTAGGACGGCTCAAAGGCAACTCCGCAGAGAAGCGCCGCGCCGCATCCCCAAACTATACCCTTGCCCGCGCAGACGTAAAGAGTTATCAGCATGGCAAGACAGGGTGCCATTGGCATTCCCAGAACGCGCAGACCGTCCGAGCCGTATACCGAAAAAAATATTATTGCGGCAAGAGAGACCGTTGTGTACCATCCTCGTTTATATTCTGCTTCGCCAAAAACTCCCCCAAGCGCCAGCGTGGCTACGGGAACGGCTAAGCACAAAATCAGCGTAGTGCAAAGACTGTAAAACGAAAAATCGTCTGCTATCAGCAGAAAAACACCGCAAAGCAGACCTGCCGAGGAAGCGCAGAGTACCTTTACGTACAGTTTTTCGCAAAACAGTCTGCTAAACCCCAAGGATATGTAGTTCTGCTCCCGTGTCGCGCCGGCTCGTTCATCCAAAGCGTCCTGCTTGTACGGTATTATCCGTTTTTCCTTTGATCCCTTTCCTACGAGCGGCTCGGAAAATATCACGGGCAGAAGCGCTATCAGTACTCGCGCGAAAAGAACCGCCACGCAGGTAAAGCCGTATACCTCGGGAAGTCCCCCGAGACTTGCAAGCAGTATTCCTATTCCAACGGCGGGCAGATGATTTCTCGTGGAGCATGCCAGCGCCAAAGAAAAAGGAAACGCCGAAAACGGCAGCTCCGATATACTCAAAAAATAAGTAACGGCAACGGTCAAGGCAAAATATACCACCTTTTTGAGTCGCGCTCTTACCTCCCGCTCTCCCTTTTCCGCCAATTTATCTCTTATACTCGCGCCGAGCCGCTTGATAGCTCCGCTGCCCTCTTTATTCTTTTCCTTTTTCAGATTTTTTTCACTTACGTCCATTTTTCGATCCTCTTTTTTTGTCAATTCAGCCTTTATTATCGAAAGATCCTCGTGCCTTGAAAATTTTCGATATAGATATATTATAATGGACTTGCGCCGTGAAATTTGTCGCATCATAGCTGCAAAATTTACCTATCTTTTGTCGCTTGCCGTCCAATTTGATAAAAAGAGAGTTAAAAGAGAGCGGTTGAGGGGTGTTTTGTGGGGATTTGTGACGGTTAGGGGCATATCGGGTCGAACGATTTTAGTAATATCCCAATAAAACACGCGCGAAAAAACATTCCATTAACGCGTGCGCGAAAAAAGTCGAAGATATTTTTTAAAAATTTTTGAAAACCCCCTTTACAAATTCGAACACTTGTGCTATAATTGATACATAACGAAAAAAGGAGGTGCTTTTATGGAGCATAACGGTATAAGTGGCGGAAAGATCGAAGCGGTATGCTTCACGGGGCATCGTTTCATTCGCAGAAGCAACGCGTTGCTGATCCCCACCAAGCTAAAGGGGGTTTTGGAAACGCTCATTGAAAGAGGAGCATACCGATTCCGCGCGGGCGGCGCCATAGGCTTTGATACCGTTGCGGCTCTGTGCGTGCTTGAGCTTCGGGAGAAGTATCCTCATATAAAGCTTGAGCTTATACTTCCCTGCCGCGACCAGACCAAATCGTGGAGCGAACAGGAAAAGCAGATCTACAATTATATTTTATCTCAAGCGTCAACCGTCGAATACGTGACCGATCGTTACACCCCCTGGTGTATGCACGAGCGCAACCGACGATTGGTGAACGGCAGTCAGGTCTGCATAGCCTACCTTACCGAAAGCCGCGGCGGCACTGCTTACACCTACTCCTACGCCATTAAGAAGGGGCTTGAGGTCATAAATATCGCAAAATAAAATACGGAGAAGTCTCGAAAAGAGGCCTCTCCGTTTTTCTTATTTCTTTATTCTTACGCTGATTTCTCCCGAGCGGACGGTGACGATCTCGCTTTTCCCGTCGGGTAAAAACAGCAATCCTCCGTCGTCGTCAACTCCCATAACGGTACCCTCGTCGATCTCCTCTCCGCAGTTTAAAAGGCTTACCCTCTCGCCCACAAGCATAAAGCGCTTGCGGTATTCCGTCATATAGGCTCTGTCATAGGGGGCGGACGCGTGAGACAGCAACCTGTCAGCTATCCTTGCCACCAGCGTCTCCTCTTTTCCGTCCAGATTCCCCACAGACGAGGCTATGCCGCGAAGCTCCTCGGGAAAGTCTCCCGCACCGGTGTTGATACCGATGCCCACTATGATCGCGCGGCAGGACGGAGACACCTTCAAGGTCTCTACAAGTATTCCGCAGACCTTGCCCTCCTCGTTATATATATCGTTGACCCACTTTATCCTCATCTGTCTGCCGACCGCTCGCTCTAACTCCTCGGCAACTATTGCCGCCGCCGCGGTGGTGACGGATACGGCATCCTCAAGAGCTATGTCCGTAAAATACATAAGAGACATATATATGCCGCTATCGGCGCGGCTCAAAAACTGTCTCCCCACTCTGCCTCTGCCTGAGGTCTGCTCTCGCGCCAGGATCAATACGGGAGTGAGCGTTGCCTCTGCCGTAAAAGCTGCCGCCCTTCGCTTGGCTTCTGTGTTGGTGGAATCTATCACGTCGAATATCACCGCTTCCGCTTTGTTTTCCATTAATTCGCATACCTTCGCCGTGTCAAGCATTTTCTCACTCCCCTGCTCACTTTAAATTAACCTTAAATATTATAACACTTTTAACACTGTGTGTCAACCGCGAGGCAAAAATGCAAGAAAATTTTCAAATTGTACTTGAAATACCGCAGAAAATCGGTTATTATATATATTGGCTTAAATTTGTTTTACTGAAAGGATACGAAATGAACTTCAAAAAAATTCTTGCGGTGCTTTTCGCCGCGCTCATTTGCATATCGGCTTTTTCAGCTTGTGACGTTTTTGATAAACAGGAGGAAACGTCGTCGTCAAACGACCCCTCGGGTTCTACGGAAGATGAAAGATTTGACTATTTCGGCGAGGATATGACTAAATATATCACCATAGACGAGTCTCTTTACATGAGTCCCAAGGTTACGCTTCCCACGTATCTCAACGGCTCCGACGAGGCGGTTGCTGAATATATCACCGTTCTTTGCAAGCAGTATCCCGTCAGCACCGGCAACAAGATAACCGACCGCGCGATAGCAAAGGGAGACACCGTAATGCTCTACTACGAGGGCTGGCTGAACGGTGAAAAGTTTGATGGCGGCTCCAATATGAATGATACCAAGCCTCATTCTCTCGAGATTGGTTCCGGAAGCTTTATCCCCGGCTTTGAGGACGCTCTTATCGGCATCGTTCCCGCAGAGACGAGCAGAGATAATCTTAAAGACCTTCACCTCACCTTCCCCGAGGACTATCACAGCGCAGACCTCGCGGGCAAGGCTGTCATCTTCAAGGTCTACGTTGAATACATCGATGAAAAGAAGCCCTCCGACTACACAGAGGACTTCATTACAAAAACTCTCGGCTACTCCACCAAGGACGAAAACGTAAAGGCAAGCTTCGAAAAGTATCTCAAGGACGACTATCTCCCATCCATGAAAAATAGCGAGATCGTTAGCGCGGTCTGGGCCGTTCTGTCCGAAAAGGCGGTCATTACCGATTACCCTCAAAGCGAGCTTGATTATTTCTATTCATCCTACGAGTCGCAATACAAGCAGTACTATCAGTATTATTCCTCAATGTTTGCCAGCTACGAGGACTTTATGAAGGCATATTTTGGCGCAAACTGGAAGGAAACCATTGAAAAACAGTGCAAGGTCGACGTTGCTCAAAATCTCATATTCCACTATATCGCGCAAAAGCAAGGCTTCGTTATAACCGATACCGATTATCAGAACGCCGTAAACTATTACATTGAATACTACGCGGCGCAGGGACAGAACATGACGGCGGCTGACGTTGAAAAATATTTTGGCGCAAGAATGATCAAGGAGCAGGCTCTTTGGGATAAGGTGAACGAGTTCCTGTCGGAAAACTGCACGGTTTCTTATGAATAAACAAATCAAAAACGCCCCTCGGCGCACCTGCTTTATCGCAGGTGCGCCAACTCTATTCGCCTGCGGCGAGTGATATGCACTTCGTGCGTGATATTGCCTTCGGCAGTGATATGCGCTATGCGCGTTTGAAAAAAGTAGGCGAATAGAATATCACTGCGACCGGAGGGAGCAATATCACTTTTGCAAAGCGAAAATATCACGCCGAGCCGTGCGAGGCATATCACTTGAAAACTCTTTATCGCCAAATAGTACACCGAAAATGTGTAACACACTATATCTTGCATGGCAAGGTGTGTAAAAAGGAGTACTAACAAATCGTCCGTACTCCTTTTGATTTTTCGGCAGATAGCACCCGATTCATGGCAGCAAACCCACGGGGCGTTTTTTTATATATTATTGATGGTTTTTTTCAGAGTTTCACCCGAAATCAGCAAAAGCAAAGTTCCGAGTATTCCGCTGGATATTATTTCGCCCAGAGCGATCGTAGACGCGTAAAACGGGATCAGCGACGGGTGTCTTGCTTCGGGCGCGGTATAGCAGACAATACAAACGACCGTGACTATTACCGTATTCGCCACTATGTTGGGGACGGTACAGATAAACCGCGAAACTTTTTTGTTTCTCATTTTCCCGATCAGATACGCGCCGAGCGCGCCGATGAGAGTTGCTACGGGACCTAACGCGATGTCAAGGGGATGGCATCCCGTAAGCAGATTAGCGAGCAAGCATCCCACCGACAGTCCCGGGATCGCGGCGGGCGTGAGGTATGCGAGGACGATAAGCGTTTCGGAAAATCTGATCTGAACGGCGTATTTATCCAATCCAAGAGCCATTGAAAGATAAGTCAAGGCGACGTAGAGCGCGGCGATTATTGCCGCGGTGGAAAGGAAAATGAGGTGCTTTCGGGTTGAGCTTTTGCTTGTGTTTTTCATTGTTTTTTTCGACGCAGTATTTCACACTGCGTCCTTTTTTGCGCGACGGCAAAAAAGCTCCTTAGTTTTGTTTTTAGTGAGGATGGTTACGAACTCACTTTTATTTTCAAAAAGGGATTTCCCTTTTGAATTCAAATTAAATTATTTAATGCACTCTCTTATCTCGCCGTACATATAAAGCGAGCCGAGACACACGATGGGAGTGTTATTCTTTCTTGCCCACTCCATAGCGGCAGAAACTGCATCGTCAACCGAACGGCAGGCAACGGCGTTTACGCCAAGGGTTTCAAACACCTTCGCAAAATCTGCGGCAGACAATGCTCTCGGATTATCGGGCGTAAGACAGAAAATCTGACTTCCCACCTCCGCCATGCGGCTCGCCATGTAATTATAGTCCTTATCCGCCATAACTCCCGTAACGATGCCGACCTTTTCGGTAAAATACTGCTTGATGCTCTCTACCGCTCCGTCGATGCCCTCGGGATTGTGTCCTCCGTCGGCTATGACCAACGGCTCTTTATTGATGATCTCAAATCTCGCGTGCCAGACCACTGACGCAAGTCCGTTTTTGACCGCGTCGTCGCTCATCTCAATTCCGCGAGAGCGCAAAATATCGATCGCCATCAGTACGTTGGCGGCATTTTGCGGCTGATATGAGCCGAGAAGCGGAATATGTACGTCCTTGTGGCATCCAAAGTCAAAATCGGTGCCGTCAAGGGTCATTTTCTTGATGTTCATTGTAGTGCGGTCTACCGTTACCATCTCCGAACCGACAGCCTCGCATTTTTCTCGAATTACCTGCTCCGCGCCTGCGTGAGAGCCGCACCAAAGGGTGGGAACTCCGCTCTTGATGATGCCTGCCTTCTCTGCCGCGATCTTCTCATGAGTGTCTCCGAGTATTGCGGTGTGGTCAAGGGCAATTCCCGTAATGACCGACAGAATAGGCGTTTTTATTACGTTGGTAGCGTCAAGTCTGCCCCCAAGTCCGCATTCAAGGACTACAAGGTCGCAGTTTTTCTCGGCAAAGTACAGAAAAGCGAGGGCGGTTATCAGCTCAAACTCGGTAGGCTTGTCCTCCATTTTGTCGGCGATTGGCTTTACCCTTTCAACGAGAGCGCAAAGCTCACTTTCGGGAATGTTTTCGCCGTCAACCCTCAGCCTTTCTCCAAACTCCATGATGTAAGGCGACGTAAAAAGTCCAACACGGTAGCCTTGCTCACGCAAAACACTGTCCAGCATAGCGCAGAACGAGCCTTTACCGTTAGTTCCCGCGACGTGAATGAATTTCAGCGAGTCCTGCGGGTCTCCCAGAGCGTGACAAAGAGTCTTTACACGGTCAAGCCCGGGATTGCAGAACATCCAGTTGACCGAGTGGATATATTCAATAGCTTCGGTATAATTCATTTTCAAATTCTCCCGCCCTTTGTATCTATCAGATTTCGAACAGTTTTATTCTTATACATAGCGCAGAGCAAAATTATCTCCACCGCCGAAATTCCTATGCTCATGGGTATTCGGAAAAGCACTACCTGGCCAAAAATAGGATAAAGCGCTATGGTCTTTATTATCATTGAGCCTACGAGATGTGCCAAAAGCTCGGACACGATAAGCTTTAAAAATCCGTTTTTTCTGACGATAAATTTCGAGCTGATACCCGCGACCACGCCAACAGAGATAGAACCGACGAGGACCCAAAGCATAGGCGTCTGTCCCGAAAAAAGACAGCTTAAGAGGTCGGCAACGCATCCGACGCAACCGCCTACGACGGGACCGAACATAATGCCCGCGACTATAATAGGAAGATTTTCAAAGGTGATACGAAGTCCCGTGCCTAAATTAAGGGCGGGAATAGTCTTGCAAACGTACCCGATGACAGCGCTAAGGGCGATCATCATAGCCGATATTGTTAAGACCTTGATGTTTCCGAGACCGTCGGATCTGTTTTTTTTCATAAAAAATCTCCTTTCCTCACAGCATAGGGCAGGAAAGAAGACAAAAAATATCCTTTTGGTGCCGTATGAAGCGGGATGCAAAGCTCTGACCGCGGCAAAACAAGCCTTCGTCCGACCGGCAACTCCCCGTCCCGTCGGCACTTTACGCCAAAGCCTTTACTCTTCTTAGTATTTCGGGACTTGCCCGATCTAATTACATTATATCATAAAGACAACGCAAGTTGTCTGTGCCGAAGGCTATGATATCAATAAAACCTACTTATGCCGTGACAACGCCATAAGGCATTGTTGTCACATCGGTTTGGTTTTATTATATCACTATTTTGGATTTTGTCAAGCACTCTGTCAGATTTCACAAAAAAATATTCTATTATTATGCTTTTTTACTATTGCTAATAATTATCATAAATGTTATAATTAATTATAACGACAAAATCCAAAAAACAAGGATACAAAAATGGTATTTTCAAGTCTTTTCTTTGTCTTTTTCTTTCTTGCGGTCTCCTACGGCGTTTATTTTTGCGCCAAGTCGATCAGATCGCGTAATATCATACTTTTAGTTTCCTCCCTTATCTTTTACGCTTGGGGAGGACCGCCCCTCGTGCTTCTGCTCTGTCTTATGACCTTTATCTGCTGGGCAGGCGCTATTGCTATATCCAAGGCGAGCGAAAAAGAAAAAACTCCTCTCTTATGGGTCACTGCGGGAATATGCCTCGCGATACTTATAGTTTTCAAGTATACGGGCTTCTTTATGTCCACGGCGTTCGCTATACTGCCCATCAGCGGCACCGTTCCCTCAATCGCTCTGCCTATCGGTATATCGTTCTATACCTTTCAGCTTATCTCCTACGTTATCGACGTTCGCCGCGGCGAGGTCGGGGCGCAGAGCAAGTATTGGGTGCTTCTGCTTTACGCGTCGCTCTTTCATCAGTGCATCGCGGGACCTATCGTCCGCTACGCCGACGTAAATTACGACATTGAGCATCGTATCATCAAGCGCGAGGAGGTAAGCCGCGGAATCACGCGTTTTACCGTAGGTCTTGCCAAGAAAGCGATCCTCGCCAACGGCTGCGGTGCTATATGCGACGGAATATTCAACAATTCCGCAGGTCTGCCTCTGTCGGCAGTCGAGGTTTCGGGACTTTCAAGCTGCGCGATCATTTTGGGCTGCTTCGCCTTTATGCTCCAGATATATCTCGACTTCTCCGCGTACTCCGACATGGCGATCGGTATGGGACTTATGGTAGGCTTCCACTACAAGGAAAACTTCAACTACCCCTACATCGCCGACTCGGTGACCGATTTCTGGCGCCGTTGGCACATTTCTCTCTCAAGCTTTTTCCGCGATTACGTCTACATACCCCTTGGCGGCAACCGAGTTTCGGTTCCCCGTCACATCATCAATATGCTCGCGGTCTGGGCGCTTACAGGATTTTGGCACGGCGCTAACTGGAATTTCATCCTATGGGGACTTTTCTTCTTCGTATTCCTGATCGTCGAAAAGTATCTTATAAAGCCCCGGAAAGACCCGAAAATATGGTGGAAGATCCCGCGCGTACTTCTTACGCAGATCATCGTATTCGTCAGCTTTATGCTCTTTAAATTCACCGACCTCTCTGTGTTCGGTCAGGCATTTTGGGGCATTATAAACGTAGGCAAGTGGATAAATGAGGGCTTTGGCGACGTTCAGACGGCTATGACATTCAAAAACAACGTCTTCTTTATCGCAATAAGCGTCCTTGCCTGCACGCCGATCATCCCTGCCGTAACAAGGCTTATGGACAGAAGCGAGATAACAAGAAAAGCTAAGGCGGCGGTAGGTGTTGCCATCCCCGTGGTTCTGCTCGTTCTCTCATCCTTCGCTCTGGCGGGAGACAGCTACAACCCCTTCCTTTATTTCCAATTCTGACAGAGGAGGTCTTAAATGAATAACGAAAACTTCACCAAAAAGACCGACTCGGTCAAAATAATCGCATTTATCGTTGCTATGGCGCTGTTCTTTATCATAGGACTTGCCTTCTTCCTCCGCCCTGCGGTCAGCGACACCGAGAAGCGGGAGTTGACCAAGCTTCCCTATTTCTCCGTAGAAGCGATCTTTTCCGAGGAAAACGTCGAGCTTGTCAAAAGCGGAGAAGCATTTGAACGAATAAAAAACAACGAAAACCTCGAGGCTCTTTTAGCCCATATGATCGAGAATATGACAAAGAGCGAGCTTTCGCAAGGAATCATAACGGGACAGCTCTGGGGTGACTTCGTCTCGGGCAAGCTCACAAGCGACATAAGCCTCTGGTTCGCCGACACTTATCCCCTGCGTGAGGGCATGATAGGCGCGAACAAGGCGATTGAGGAGATATACGGCATCCGCGACGAGCAGGTGATCTCGGGCGGCAACGCCGACGACATCCCCACTCGTCCCGTTGGCGGCGAGGTGGTCTTTAACCCCACCGACGACGGTGGCGGCGAGAAGGTGCAGGGTATGTACGTCAACGGCGACACCGCATATCAGCTTTACGCGTTCAATCAGCAGAACAGCGACAGCTACGTGGCACTTATCAACAAATTTGCATCTCAGGTAGAGGGCAAAGCCACGGTCTACGACATGGTAGTTCCTCTCCATTATCAGATAGCTCTCTCGCGTGAAACCGCCGACAGATACGGCGCGTCGGATTGCGATGCCGCTATCAACTACATTTACGGATCTATGAGCGGCAACGTCAAAACTGTTGACACACTTCCCTATCTTGCTGCTCACAACGGCGAATATCTCTATTTCCGCACCGACCACCACTGGACGGCGCGCGGCGCATATTACGCATACGAGGCTTTCTGCCACGAAAAGGGCATCGAGCCGACCCCTCTTGAGGATTATCAAAGATTGCAGTTCGACGGCTTCCTCGGCACGCTTTATTCCGAGGCGGGACAGCCCTCGGCTATGAAAGGCAACCCTGACTACGTCGAGGCTTTCGTTCCCAACGGCACCAATCGCCTGGAGGTATATAATGCCGACGGAACCTATTTCGACTGGTTCGCAATAGTAGCAGATGCCAATGGCTATTCTACGGGAAACAAATATATGTGCTTTATCTCCGGAGACAGACCGTTGATAAAAATACGTAACGACAAAATCACAGACGGCTCGTCGATCGTTGTCGTCAAGGAATCCTACGGCAACGCATTCGTTCCGTTTCTGGTGGACTCCTACGAGTATGTTTACGTGATCGACTACCGTCATTGGTCAGGCGACCTTGCCGATTTCGTCACCGAGAACGGCATCGACGACGTGCTTTTCCTTAACGTTGTTAACGTCACGTCCACCTCGGCTCGCCTCAACGAGCTTAAAGAAATAATCAAGTAAAAACACAAAAACCTTTAAAGCGAAAAAGGAACGATTTATGAACACTACCGAGCAAGTTTTTGAAATATGCCGCCGCGCCAAGGAAGCCTCCCGCACCTTCGCCGCGCTGAACGCAAAAAAGAAAAATGAAATACTCTCCAACATCGCAGACGCGCTTGCAAATCACACCGACGAAATTATTACCGCCAATCTGCGCGACCTTGAGTCTGCCGAAGCCAACGGAGTTCCTTCTCACATGCTTGACAGACTGATGCTTAACGAATCCCGCATCGGAGGCATTTGTGACGCGCTCCGCGCTCTTATAGGTCTTAAAGACCCTGTAGGCTCGGGAGAGGTATTCACCACGCCAAACGGCTTGGAGATCGCCTGTCAGAGAGTTTCTCTCGGCGTTGTCGCAATCATTTACGAGGCTCGCCCCAACGTCACTGTTGACGCGGCGGCGCTCTGTCTCAAGACCGGCAACGCGGTAGTTCTTCGCGGAGGACGCGAGGCGCTATGCACAAACCTTTGCCTTATCGGTATTATGAAGGATGCCATAAGCGCCTGCGGCATCGATCCCGACATTCTCGGATTTATCGAGCCGGGAGTGGGTCACGAGAGTGCAAACGCGCTGATGGAAGCGCGCGGTCTTATTGACGTGCTTATTCCCCGCGGAGGAAAAAATTTGATACGCGCCGTAGTTTCGGGCGCAAAGGTTCCCGTTATCGAGACGGGTGCCGGCAACTGTCACCTTTACGTTGACAGTGCCGCTGACCTTGATATGGCAACAAAGGTTGCCATCAACGCAAAATGCTCGCGCCCTGCGGTCTGCAACGCCATCGAGACTATGCTTGTCCACCGCTCGGTCGCGAAAGAATTTCTCCCCAGGTTCGTCGATGAAGTCAGCAAAAAATACGCTCTTGAAATACGCGGTTGCGACGAAACGCAGGCGATCATTCCCTGCTCTCCTGCCACCGACGAGGACTATGACACCGAATACGACGATTTTATTCTTGCCGTCAAGGTAGTCGGTTCGGTTGAGGAAGCAGTGGCTCACATCAACAAGTACAATACGGGACACAGCGAGGCGATCATCACAAACGACGAAAAAAACGCCGAATATTTCCGCAAATACGTTGACGCCGCGGCGGTCTACGTCAACGCCTCGACCCGCTTCACCGACGGCGGCGAGTTCGGCTTTGGCGCAGAGATAGGCATCTCCACCCAAAAGCTCCACGCAAGAGGTCCTATGGGTCTTGCCGCGCTGACCACTCAAAAATATCTTATCAGAGGAGAGGGACAGACACGATGAAACTGCTTATTGCATCCGATATACACGGTGATGCCGTTTGCTGTCGCGCCATGCTTGACGCGGCAGAGAGAGAAAATGCCGAAAAGATACTGATACTCGGCGACATTTTGTACCACGGTCCCCGCAACGACCTCCCAGAGGGCTACGCTCCCAAAAAGGTCATTGAAATGTTGAATGGCGTGGCAGACAAGCTGCTTTGTGTGCGAGGCAACTGCGACACCGAGGTCGATCAAATGGTGTTAAACTTCCCCATACTGTCCGACACTGCTTTCGTCTACGACGCTGAGAAGGGTCTGACGCTATTTATGTCCCACGGACACAAATATTCCCCCGACAACCTGCCTCCCATCTCGGGCAAGGTCGTATTCCTTTACGGGCATACACATCTGCTTGGAAAACGCGACGCGGACGGCATCCCTTGCGTAAATCCCGGCTCTGTCAGTCTCCCCAAGGGCGGCAACCGCAAGACCTACGCCACATACGAGCGCGGTGTCATCGCGATCAAGGATTTTGACGGAAACACGGTAGAAAGCTATAATTTCTGATTAACGGGAGCAAAAAACGGTTGTTGTAACAGAAAATTTACAAAAATCGTCCTGCCCCCTCTTGCAAAAAATGAAATTATGTTATATAATGAAATGTAAACTATGCACACAATAAAATTCAGTGCTTATTTGGAGGTACAATGGTATGGTAGTAGCCGGTGATTTTAAAAACGGTATTACTTTCGAAATGGAAGGTAACGTTTATCAGGTTATCGAGTTCCAGCACGTAAAACCCGGCAAGGGCGCGGCTTTCGTTCGTACAAAGCTCAAGAATGTTATTTCCGGAGCAGTTATCGAAAAGACCTTCAGCCCTACGGACAAGTATGAGAATGCTTATATCGAAAGACGCGATATGCAGTATTCCTACAACGACGGCGATCTTTATTACTTCATGGACATGGAGAGCTTTGACATGCTTCCTCTTAACAGAGACAAGCTTGGCGACGCATTCAAGTTCGTTAAGGAAGAAATGATGTGTAAGATCATTTCCTACAAGGGCAACGTATTCGGAGTTGAGGCTCCTACGTTCGTTGAGCTTGAGGTTACCGAGACCGACCCCGGTTTCGCAGGTAACACCGCAACCAACACTCTGAAGCCCGCAACTCTTGAGACAGGCGCTGTTATCAAGGTTCCGCTCTTCATCAATGTTGGCGACGTACTTAAGATCGACACTCGTACGGGTGAGTATCTGTCCCGTGCTTAATTTCTGACAATAAAACGGGAGGCTTTCGTGCAAAATGTGCTTAAGCTCCCGTTTTATACATACAAATCAAAATAATATTCAGGAGGATAATAAAATGACTATTCTTGAAAAAACCGCTTACATAAAGGGTCTTTGCGAGGGTCTTGAGCTTGACAAGAAGGACAGCGCTGAAGCAAAGGTTATAAAGGCTCTTCTCGATCTTTGCCAGGATATGGCAGAGGAGATCGACGCGCTCGGCAGCGACGTTGAGGATCTTATCGACTACTGTGAGGAGCTTGACGAGGATCTTGGCGACGTTGAGGAAATTCTTCTCGACGATGAGGACGACGAATACGACGACGAGGATGAGTGGGATGACGAGTGCGACGGCGAGTGCGATGAGTGCGAGCTTTGCGGCGACTGCGAGTTCTGCGACGACGAGGACTACTTCGAGATCGTTTGCCCCTCTTGCGGCGAGACCGTTTGCTTCGACGACAGCGTAAACGCTGATGACCTTGTTTGCCCCGCATGCGGCAGCGAGCTTGGTTGCATCGTTGACGAGGATGACGTAGATCCCGTTGAGGAATAATTGAATTGTTGATTAAAGTATAGGGAGAAACCTTTTTAGGTTTCTCCCTATGTTTTTTCGTTCTTCTCAAATTTTGATTTATCGGTAAAGCTTAATACTAACTTTTCTTTCCATCAGCGACAAGAAAAGTTAGTATCAAACCAACAGATAAATTGCAATTATCAATCAGCAAAAATCAGTTGAGTTTAAGGCTCAACTGATTTTTGCTTTATTATTTCTTCTTAGCACCTTTTTTAGCCTTCGGCTTCGCCCAACCTGCTTTATAGGTGGGTTTTGAAGGCTTTTTATCGGACGATTGAGTGCTTTTTGCGCTATTTTTCGCTTTTTGAGTTGATTTTTGCGTAGAATTTGTCTTTCTGCCGTCGGTTTTCGGCTTGCCTGAACCCTTCGGCGCAGGTTTTGCATAGCTCTGTCCCTTTCCGCCTGCGGGACGGACGAGACAGTCCTCGCCGTAGCCGATAAGGTCTTCTCTGCCCGCTTTTGTAAGCGCCTCGCGGACGAGGTCGGCGTTCTGCGGTCTGTTATACTGCAAAAGCGCGCGCTGAAGCTGCTTTTCGTGATAATCGGTGGCAACGTAGACAGGCTTCATGTCAAGAGGATTTATTCCCGTATAATACATGACCGTGGACGCAGTTCCGGGCGTGGGATAATAGTCCTGCACCTGCTCGGGAGCATAGTGGTCACGCTTTAAGCAAACCGCCAGCTCGATAGCGTCGTTGAGAGTTGAGCCGGGGTGGCTTGACATAAGGTACGGGACAAGATACTGCTCCTTGCCGATCTCCTTTGTAATATCAAAGAATTTCTTTCGAAATCCTTGATAGACGGCAAAATCGGGTTTGCCCATGCACTTAAGAACAGGTAACGAACAATGCTCGGGAGCGACCTTGAGCTGACCCGAAACGTTGTCACGCACAAGCTTGCGGAAGAAGCTATCGTCCTTGTCGCACATCAGATAATCGAAACGAATGCCTGAACGGACGAATACCTTCTTAACCCTCGGAATCCTCTCGATTTCTTCAATCAATTTTATATACTCGGTATGATCGACCTTCAGATTCTTGCAGGGTGTGGGTGCCAAGCACTTGCGGTTAGGACAAACTCCGCTTTCAAGCTGTTTATCGCAGGAAGGATAGCGGAAATTAGCCGTAGGACCGCCAACGTCGTGTATGTAACCCTTGAAATCGGGCATCGCGGCGATTATCTTGGCTTCCTCAACTACGCTCTTAATGCTTCTGGAGCGCACGGTTCTGCCTTGATGGAATGCCAGAGCGCAGAAGTTACAAGCTCCGAAGCAGCCGCGGTTATGAGTCAAGGAGAACTTGACCTCCTCGATTGCGGGAACACCGCCCTCTGCTTCGTACATCGGGTGATAAGCTCGCATATAAGGCAGACTGTAAACGCGGTCAAGCTCCTCGCGCTCAAGAGGCGGCATAGGCGGATTTTGAACCAGCATTTTACCGTCGTACAATTCACAGATAGCCTTGCCGTTGATGCTGTCCTGATTCTTATACTGCACGCCGAATGCCTCGGCATATTTTCTTTTGTCTGTTTTCAGCTCGTTGTAATCAAAGGTAGCCGCCACTGGGAAATTGACCTTGTCCTCGGGCTTTGCAAGATAGACCGTACCTCTCACGTCGCGGATCTTCTTTATCGGCACGCCGCGGTCAAGAAGCTCGGCAAGACGGACAAGGATCTTCTCGCCCATGCCGTAGGTCAGTATGTCGGCGCGGCTGTCTACCAGCACCGAGCGGCGAACCTTGTCGTCCCAATAATCGTAGTGGGCAAAACGGCGCAAGGACGCTTCAAGACCGCCCAAAATTATCGGCACGTCTCCATACGCCTCGCGGATGCGGTTGGAATAGACGATGGTCGCGCGGTCGGGGCGCTTACCCATCTTGCCGCCCGCCGAATAGTAGTCGTAAGTACGCTTCTTTTTCGCCGCGGTGTAGTGGGCGACCATTGAGTCGATATTTCCCGCACTGACTAAGAACCCAAGTCTCGGACGACCAAATCGCTTGAAATCGTCACAGCTCTTATAATCGGGCTGGGCAAGGAATGCCACTCTGAAGCCCTTGTCCTCAAGAACACGGCAGATAATAGTCGCGCCAAAGGACGGGTGATCGACATAGGCGTCACCGCAAACGTATACAAAATCGGGCTGATCCCAGCCTCGCTCCTCCATTTCTGCCCGTGTTACGGGAAAAAACATTTTTTCTTTCATTTTTTGTCTCCGACGGCTTAGAAACTTTTTGGAAAAAAGTTTCTAAGAACTTCAAAAACTTTTAATAAGGATAGTTTTTGTTAAAGCCGTTCTATAAATCTTGATGATGTGGTTTATCTTTTTCTCTTTTCTTTCTTTATCCCAAAAATTCTTCTCAAAACGGGGGAAAGAAAGGACGGTGAACGAACAAGAACTATTTTCATAAAAACCTCCTGCATATAGTGTTTTCACCAACATTATATGCAGAAAATCTTCCGTCCGTCCGAAAGATCAGAGATCTCTCGTCTCGATTATGAAAATTCCGCCCTTTTTCACAGTAATAAGTGCCGCGTTTTTGACTATCTCATTTGAGACCGCAAACTGATGGTTTCGGGTCAGCGTCTTATTCACCAAGGGATACTTCGCGCCCTCGACACTGACCCCCTTGACCTTCTCATCGACGGCGATCAGCGAAAAATACTTGTATTTACTGCGGACAACGATAAATCCGCTGTTTTTTATATACCGCACGCGGTTCTGTCCGTTGACGATATATATGGGTATCCTCTTTTCCCAATACTTTTCAAGGATAGCGAGAGTTGAGAGTGCATGGTCAAATCTTCCCGATGTGCTTCCGATAATGATTATCTCGCAGGCTCCCCGCTCTATAGCTGTCTCCACCGCGATCTGGGTGTCGGTCAGGTCTTTTTCGGCGGGGACTTGTAACATCTCGTCAACGTCCTCGGGGATCTGACCGAGAGAATCGAAGTCACCTATCAGAATATTGGTATGCACGCCCATCAGCTTGGCGTTTTTGTAACCCGCGTCGGCGGAAATTACGAGATCGCCCTCCTCGGGTCGTTCCTCTATATATTGGTGAAATATCTCACCGCCTGTAAATATGTACGCTTTCATTTTATTTGTCCCACTTGTGCTTATTCTTCAAAATATCATAGAGCATAACGTAGCTTTCGTGTCTCGTTTTCGCCATTTCTCCGTGCTTGACGGCTTCAACGATGGCGCAGCCCTCCTCCTTGATATGAGTGCATTTGGTGTACTTGCACTCGCCTATGCGATCGTTTATCTCGGGGAAGCAGAGCGGCAGATCTTCAAGGTCGAAGAAATCAAACCTTTCAAAATCAAGCATTGAAAAGCCGGGCGTATCGGCAAGAAAAGCGTTTTCGCTTATGGGGAAAAGATTGACCGCGCGCGTGGTATGCTTTCCCCTCGCCGTCTTGCGGCTAACGTCACCCGTACCAAGCTCGAGGTTTGGGAAAAGCTTATTCATCAAGGTGGATTTACCAACGCCCGACGCCCCCGCGAAAGCGGCGATCTTTCCGTCGAGCGATGTGTCGATATATCTCTTTATCTCGTCAATTCCCTCGTCCGTGGCGCAGGAAAGGACGAAAACGTCATATCCCGCCTTTTCGTAGGTATCCTTCAGGATCGCGGCATTTTCTCTGTCAAGCTCGCACTTTCCGATGACGATGACCGGCTGAATATCGTTGTGTTCCAATATCGCCGTCAGCTTGTCGCACATATCGGGCATGGGAGCAGGCGACTTCGCCGCCATAGTGACGAAAACCACGTCAAGATTTGCAAGAGGCGGACGGATGAGCGAGTTTTTGCGGTCGCATATCTCGTCGATCACGGCGTTTTCCTCGCCCTCGGAGAGGTCAAGCGTAACTATGTCTCCGACTAACGGTGACATATTGCTATGTCGAAAGATCCCCCTTGCTCGGCAGGCGATCTCTCTGTATTCCTTTGCTTCCTTGACTCTGACGGTATAAAGACCGCCCAAGAGCGCAACGATTCTTCCTTTAATCAACTGACTCATTTATTTCTCCGTTTTCCCTGATTATATCTCTGCGAAATGGGTGTAATTCTTCTTTCTTTTGTCCCGCGCTGACGGTTATATCTATTTTCGTTCGGTGCAGCACATAGCTATGGGGTGCTAAACTCTGGGAAATGACCTCTCCCGCGGCAAATTCGGTTGAATGGTCCTGAAGGATTTCGCCTAAAGTAAGCCCTTGCGCCAGGATCTCCGCACAAGCGACGTCAAGCGGAAGCCCCGAGAAATCGCCGACGCAGACCGACCCGTGGATATGATTTCGGCTGACAAAAAGCGTGACCTGCTTACCTCTTTCAATACTCTCCCCTGCCGCAGGTGAGGTTCGTAGGACTATATCTCGTTCGGTTTCATCGTCATAGACCGAAACTATGCGGATCTCGGCACCGATCGACCGCAAAACCGCCGCCGCTTCGGTGTATTTGAAATTTTTAAGATCGGGGAGCTTTTGTGTCTCTTTTCCCATGCTGACCGTCAGCTTGACGGTGTATTTTTCGCCTTCGGCAAGCTTGCGTCTCGCGCCCGCGTAAGGAAATTGGGAGATGATCTCGCCCTCGGGTATATCGTCCGAAAAGACAAGCTCGCGCTCAAGATCTATTCTGTCGGGTGCGGATATTTCGTTGTATTGCGACCCTCTAAACGAGGGGATCTCAATAAGCTCACGCTTGCCGCCAAGATTCGGAAAAAGATATACAAACGCGGATATGGTTGTTAAAATAAAGGTCGCTACGGACAAAAGCGCGAATATTGTGAGGTTTTTTGTGGTTTTATTTTTGGTTTTCATAAGGCTCCTTGAAGGTGTTTTTATGTAAGGAGCGTTATTGGGATTTGTTGAGGGAACGCGTCCTACGCATCCCTACGCATCCCCCGCGTCCTCACGGCGGAGCTGACCGCAGGAGGCGTTGATGTCGGAGCCGAGGGTTCGGCGGATAGTGGCTCTGATGCCGTGAGCTTCGAGAACGGCGGCAAAACGCTTAACGGCATCACGGTCAGAGCTTTTGAACCCCGACTCTGTGACCTCGTTTACGGGTATGAGATTGACGTGTATCGGCATAGTCTCGGTTCGACTGCGAAGCTTTGAGTTAAGGGTGTTTGCAAGGTGCAAAGCGTTTTGCTTGGTGTCGTTTTTGCCCGAGATCAGAGTGTATTCAAAGGAAATTCGGCGCTCGGTGGTCTTGTAGTAGTCGCGGCAGGCGTCGAGAAGCTCACCGACTCCCCAAGCCTTGTTGACAGGCATTATCTCGGAGCGGACAGAGTCGTCGGTTGCGTGAAGCGACACCGAAAGCGTGATCGGCAGATTCAGCGCAGCCAGCTCGTATATCTTCGGCACAACTCCGCAGGTCGAGAGCGAGATGTGACGGTAGCCGATGTTCACGCCGTCAGGGAGATTGACGATATTCAAAAATTTTATAACGTTGTCGTAATTGTCCAGCGGCTCGCCAATGCCCATCATAACCACGTTGGATATGCGGATGTCCATATCTCTCTGTGCCGAGATAATCTGACCTAATATCTCGCCCGATTCAAGGTCACGGACTCTGCCCGCTATCGTCGATGCGCAGAATTTGCATCCCATTCGACAACCCACCTGCGAGGAAACACAGATAGTGTAGCCATGCTCGTATTTCATAACGACGGATTCGATGCAGTTGCCGTCGGAAAGAGAGAAAAGGTACTTTACCGTGCCGTCAAGCGAAGAGACAAGCTTGCGTTTAACAAGGGGCAGAGAGCAATCGACAGCGTTATGTAATTTTTCTTTCGTCACCTTGCCCACGTTGGTCATCTCGTCGAGCAAAACTCCCTTGTGAAGCTGGGTGAATATCTGCTTTGCCCTGTAAGACGGCTCGCCGAGGGAGACCATAAGCTCCTTCAGCTCGTCGGGCGTGTATGATAATATGTTTTTCATAAGTTTCTATCTTAATTCTTTATAAATTTTGCCACGAAAAATCCGTCTGTTCCGTGCTTGTCGGGGGCGAGGGATAGCATACCGCGCTCACTCTTGATGTCTCCCACGGTAAAATCAACGGGAGTAAATTCGGGGTGATTTTGGAGGAATTTCGCCACGTTGCCTTCGTTCTCCTCCGTCAAGACGGTGCAGGTCGAGTAGACCAGAACTCCGCCCTTTTTCACGTAACGCGAGCAATTTTCAAGAATTGCCAACTGAATTTCGGGAAGTCTCGCGAAATCATCAAGGGACTTGTACCTTATCTCGGGCTTTTTTGCAATAACTCCAAGACCCGAGCAGGGTACATCGCAAAGCACTCTGTCGGCTTGTCCCACAAGAGCTTCGTCAAGCGTTCTTCCGTCGCGGACGGCGGCGGTGATAACGTCAATTCCCAGTCTCTCCGCGCTTTTGTCTATCAGCTTCAGCTTGCTTTCGTGGAGGTCAAAGGACAGGATCTTGCCCTTATTATCCATCTTTATCGCCGACCCGAAGGATTTTGAACCGGGACAGGAGCAGGCGTCGATCATAAGCATATCGGCTCTTGCGTCGATCGCCTCAACGCAGATCTGCGAAGCCTCGTCCTGAACGAAAAAGTAACCCTCGTCAAAGCCGGGCAGGGCGGCAAAGCTTATGTTTTCAAGCAAAATCGCGTTTTCAAGTCGCTCGGACAAGGTGTATTTGATGTCCTTTTCGTCAAGCAGCTTTGCGTAATCCGCGCGGCTTATCTTCAATGTGTTTATCCTCAAAGTAAGCTTCGGCGGCTTGTTGAATATTTCAAAAATCTTTTTCGTCCTCTCAATGCCGTATATCGAAAGAAATCTTTCGCAAACGTCTCTTGGGAATGAATAATAAACCGAAAGATATTCAACGGGATCGCTCTCCTCGCTTGGGAAAAGCTCATTTAACTCTCCGCTTTTCTTTTTGCGAAGATATGAGCGCATTACGGCGTTGACAAATCCTCTGCTCCTTCTCGGCGCAAGATCGACTGTCTCGTTTACCGCAGCGTATTCGGGTATTCTATCAAGATAGGTCACCTGATAGATGCCCATTTGCAACAAAATTCTCGTGTCTACATCAACCTTATCGGGTCTCTCTGACATCTTATCTATAATATAGTCGAGCGTTAGTCTGCGCTCGGTCACGCCCATAACGATCGCGGTGAGCAGCCCTGCGTCAGCATCGGACAGTTGGTTCTTCTTCAGCGCGTTGTCAATGGCGATGTTGGAATAAGTTGCGCCCGACAAAGCGTTCTTCAACACTTTATATGCAAGTTCTCTCGGTGACACTCTTTTTCCTCCTTCACCATTTTTTATCTTATTTATCTTCGTCTTCCCGATGCGCGGTTGGCGATAAGGATCAATCTGAACAGTGACGCCAAAGACGACGCAAGAGCCGCAACGTATGTCATAGCGGCGGCAGACAAAACTTTTCGCGCCCCCGAGATCTCCTCTTGATAGAGTATTCCCGATTCCTCAAGAGTTTTCAGCGCTCTTGACGATGCATTGAACTCGGTAGGCAGTGTGACAAGCTGGAAAAGCGCGGTCAGCGAGAAAAGCACGATACCGATAACCATGATAACGCTACCCACGGTCAGATCAATGTAAGACATATACGTAAGCAGCATACCTACAAGGAATATAGGCATAGCCAGCGTTGAGCCGATCTGCGTTGCGGGAATTATTGCCGAACGTATTTTAATGGGCAGATAGCCCGTAGCGTGCTGTACCGCATGACCTGCCTCGTGAGCGGCAACGCCAAGTGCCGCGACGCTCACACTGTCATGAGTCGCCTCGGAAAGACGAATTACGTTTGCTCGGGGGTCGTAATGATCGGTCAGATGTCCATGCACTCGCTCAACTTTCACGTTGTAAAGTCCGTTGCGGTCAAGAATTCTTCTCGCCGCCTCGGCTCCGCTCATTCTGCGAGAGGTAGGAACCTTGTTGTATTTTTCAAAGGTCGATTTTACCGAGATCTGCGCAATTATCGCAAATATCATAGCGGGAAGCAGGATCAGAATAGTCCAGTCCCAATAAAAAAATCCAAAAAACATAAGCTCTCCTGTTTATTATGAAAACTTTATCAATATTAGTTTCGTTTAAGTCAAATCCGAAAAAACAAGGTAATTTTTTGATTTTTTAAGAAAGCAGATCGCCCTCGGAGATCTTTCTGCCGCGGACGAAATCGGCGGCTGACATTTTTCCCTTGCCCTCGGGAACAACGGTCAAAAATGACAAAATTCCCTTTCCGCAAGCGACCTTTATATCCTCGCCCACCGAAATGACCGTTCCGCAAGGCTTGCCCGTCACCTTTTCGGCGTCAACCACGCGACTTGCGACGATCTTGAGCAGCTTTCCGTCGGGTGTGTGGGTAAAGGACAAAGGAATCGGCGAAAGACCGCGGATAAGATCGTGCAAAACCTTTGCATCCTTGGAAAAATCAAGCAAGCAATCGCTCTTTTCGATCTTTGCGGCATAGGTGGAAAGGCTGTCATCCTGCTTTTCGGGCGTTATTTCTCGCTTTTCAAGACCCTCGACGGTCTCCATAAGCAGCTTTGCGCCGCAAACGGCAAGTCTGTCATGAATGTCCTCAAAATTGTCATTCTCACCGATCTCGACCTCGGCTTTGAGTAGCATATCGCCCGTATCAAGTCCCGCCGCCATAAGCATGGTAGTGATACCCGTCACCTTTTTGCCGTCAATAATGGCTCTCTGCATAGGCGCCGCGCCTCTGTACTCGGGAAGAAGCGAGCCGTGAACGTTTACGCAACCGTATTTGGGGTAATCAAGCACGTTCTGCGGCAAGATCTTGCCAAACGCAACAACCACGATCATCTCGGGATCAAGCTCCGAAAGAACCGCGGCAAACTCCTCGCTCTTTAAGGTGTTAGGCTGATATACGGGAATATTCTGCTCTAAAGCATAGACCTTGATAGGCGGAGGGGTCAGGTGATGTCCCCTGCCCTTGGGTGTGTCGATCTTGGTAACGACACCAACTACCTCATGACGGCTCTCGCAAAGCGCGCGGAGAGTAGGCAGAGCAAAATCGGGCGTTCCCATAAAAAGTATTCTCATTTATCGTTTCTCCAACAAAAAAAATTATTCAAGCTCCTCAAGCTCGTCCTTTGAAAGCATTCTCTCGGCTACGTCGGGATAAAGTTTGCCGTCAAGGTGGTCAAGCTCGTGACAGAAGCATCTTGCAAGCAGCTCGCTTCCGCTATAATCAACGATCTCTCCCTTGCGGTTCATAGCGCGGACGGTAACGTGCATAGGTCTCTTGACCACGCCCCACTTGCCGGGCAGAGACAGACAGCCCTCAAGTCCCTCTTGCTCGCCCGCAAAGGCGATGATCTTGGGGTTGATAAGCTCAAGCACCTGACCCTCCTCGACCTCAATTACAACGATCCTGCGAAGCACGCCGACCTGCGGTCCCGCAAGACCGACACCGCCCGCATCTCTCATGGTATCCACCATGTCGTCAAGCAGCTGAAGCACTCTGGGCGTAATTTTTTCAACGGGTCTGCAAACCTTTCTTAAGGTCTCGTCTCCCTCTTTTACGATCTTTAATTTTGCCATTTTTATATTCCTTTCTTGCCTCCGGCGGCTTAAAACCTTTTTGAAAAAAGGTTTTAAGAATTCCAAAAACTTTCAAAAAATAGGTTTTGTTTATCAAATATTGTCCTTTTAAATTCGTTTGTCACAAAACACACTCGCAACACGATAGCCGAGTGACTTGGGCTAAAATCCCCACGGTTTTAGACCCAAATCCGTCTGTAACTAAATCCTTTTTCAGGGAAGTTTTTTGGCTCCACCTTTTTTTCAAAAAAGGTGGAACGCATCCCTCGCGCCCCCTCGCATCCTCCTCACAGACCCGTGGGGTTGAAGTCGATGGATAGGGCGGTCTTGCCCTTGCCGTTTCTGCCAAAATCAGTAAGGAGCTTTGAGAAAAGCTCGCGGCTACGGCGGTTCAGACGGCACTTTATAACTATTCTCATACGGTATTTTCCCTCGACCTTATACACGGGGGATTCAAAGGGACCGTAGATTATCATTTGAACGTCGCGGTATTCTGTTCCCCCAAGCACCTCAACATCCTGACGAAGCACCGATGCGCCTACAAGCGCCTGCTTTTCGTCGGAGCTTGTGACCGTAAGCAACGCTATGTCGCAGTACGGGGGGAAGGTCAGCAGCTTGCGAAGTCTTATTTCCGACGCGTAAAACGCTTCGTAATCCTGACGGCAGGCAAGACGAATAGTGTCGTTGTCGGGATTATTGGTCTGAATTATAGCCATTCCCTTCTTTTTCGACCTTCCCGCTCTGCCGATGACCTGTGTCAGCATCGAAAAGGTGCGCTCGTTGGCGTGGTAGTTATCCATATAAAGCGACATATCGGCAAGAAGCACGCCGACCAGCGTAACGCCCGGAAAATCGTGTCCCTTGGTCACCATCTGCGTGCCTAAAAGCACGTCGGCTTTGTGTTCCTTGAACTCGGCAAGCAGACCGTCAAGTGAATTTTTCTGACTTGTGCTGTCAGCATCCATCCTCAAAATTCGCTTTTCGGGAAGAAGCTCGCCTATCTCCTGCTCTATCTTCTGTGTGCCGAAGCCGATCCGCGCCAGATGCTCGGATGAGCAGGACGGACACCGCTCGGGCATCGCCGTCTTATATCCGCACCAGTGGCAGAACAAAAATCCCTTGTCGTAGCTACCGCGCTTGGTGTGATAATTGAGCGAGATCGAGCAGTGCGGGCAGGTTATAAGCTCGCCGCAGGACTTGCAGCTGACCGAGGTATTATAGCCGCGTCTGTTAAGGAAAAGTATGGCTTGGTCGCCGTTCTCTGTCACCGCCTTCAGCTTCTCTTTAAGCAGAAAGCCGATGGGCGACTGATTTCCGACCCTCGCCTCGTTTCTCATATCGTATATCTTTACGTCGGGCAGCTCAGCTCCGCCAAAACGGGTTCGGAGCTTGACGAGGGTATATTTACCCTCCATAGCCTTGGTGTAGCTCTCAATAGAGGGGGTCGCGGACGCAAGCAGAAGCGTCGCGTCATTGTGAACGCACCTCCATCTGGCAATATCTCTGGCGTGATATTTGGGCGAGGTCTCGGATTTATAGGTGGTCTCGTGTTCCTCGTCAATAACCACAAGTCCGAGGTTTTTGACGGGTGAAAAGATAGCCGAGCGCGTACCGACTACAAGGTCAGCCTCCCCCGAGCGGATCTTCATAAAGGAATCGTATCTCTCGCCGGCAGACAGTCCCGAATGAACGAGAGCTATTCTTTTTCCGTAGCGAGAGCTGAATATTTTAAGAGTTTGGGGTGTCAGCGCGATCTCGGGCAGAAGCATAATAACGCCCTTGCCGCTCTCAAGCGCCTCGTCGATAGCGCGGATGATAACGCTGGTCTTTCCGCTTCCCGTAACGCCGTGAAGCAGAATTGCCGACGCCTTGCCCTTATCAAGATGCGACTTGACGGTCTCAAATGCCTCGGTCTGCTCATCATTCAGCGAAATCTCCACCTTTTCCTCATCAAGGCTCTCAAAGCTCTGTCGCCAGACTCGCTTTTGGTCAAGCTTTACAAGCTGCTTTTCCGCGAGAGACTTGAGCTGCGGACCGATCTCTCCCAGCTTTGCTTTGAGCGCATCCTCCGACACCTCGCCGTCCTTTTCAAGCAAACAGACAAGTATCGTCTTCTGCTTTTCGGAGCGAAGCTTGATTTTATGCGTTCCCGAAAGAATACTCTCGCACTCCTCCGCCGAAATCGCCAACGAGTAATAGTCCTCAAAGGCATCGGACATAGTTTTGCCCGTCAGCAGCTCTCTGCCGATATAGCCCTTTGAGTGTAGCTTTTTAGTCGCCTGCTCGGCAACTCCCGCGCCAAATCTGACCTTCAATGAGTCGAGGGTCTTACCGCCCGTAGAGCAAAGATAGTCGTAGACGAAAAGGTCTGCGGCGTCAAAGCCGGACGACGCGTCAGGACCCGTTTTAGGCAACGGATAATAAAATTCGGTCATTTTACCAAGCGCCGACGACGGCGTGGTGCATCTCACCGCCTCGCCGAAGGTACAGAGACAATGCTCCTTCATATAGTCGCAAAGCAGGAGCATCTCCTCCGACAGCTCGGGGCGGTCGAGACAGACCGAATATATCGGCTTGATGTCACTGTACTCGGGACAGTTTCTCAGCTCTCTGACTATCGCCATCTGCTTGCGGTTGCTCTTTCCGAAGGGTACGGTCAAAAAACGCCCGGGGAACACGTCGCCGCGCATTTCAAGCGGTATGAAATAGTCGTATATTCCGTCAAGAAAATACGGACTGTCAAGCAGGTACACACCCGCGTATTCAAACGCGCTTTTTTCCATAAGCCCTCCTTTTTTATAGAACTAAATGGGATAGCCTTTAAATATCTATCCCATTTCGCTATATATAATTCAGTGTTGATCAATCCTCTACGGAATCCTCTTCCTCGTCAGCGTCTGTCTCTGCAAACATCTTTTTGAAGTCGATAGGCTCCTCGATCTTTTCTTCCTCGACCTCGCGCTCAAAAACATATCCCTCGGGACGGCGAACGATAACGTACTCGCCCTCGTGGATTCTCTTTATAGCGGTCTTAACGGCCTTTTCGTCACGAAGATCCTTATTGATAAGGGTATTGATGGGGCGGTCGGTCTCCTTGTTGCCGGTCTGCGCCTTTTCCGCGTCCTCTCTCTGCTTGGTATACTCGTCGGTTACGATACGCGCGCATCTCGCGGTTGCAAGAGAAAGCTCGTAACGGTTAAATTCTCCCTTTGTAAGCTCGTTGATTGTTGGGTAAAGCATATTTATAACTCCTCTAAAAATTTTACTTGATTATGTGTCGGATCATTCCTCGTCCTCGCCGTCATCGGTAACGGGAGCGTCGGAGGCAAGTCTGTTTGCCACGGTCTCGGCTTGAAGCGCCGAGAGGATAACGTGGTCGGAATCGGTAATAATGACCGCTCTGGTCTTTCTGCCGCAGGATGCGTCGATAACTCTGCCCGCGTCCTTTGCGTCCTGAATAATTCTTTTGATCGGCGCGGAATCGGGACTGGTCAGCGTGATTATCCTGTGCGCCGCCACCATATTTCCGTAGCCTATATTGATAAATTTCATAACTGTCTCCCGATCATTCGATATTCTGTATCTGCTCACGGATCTTTTCCATCTCGGTCTTGACCTCTACCACGAGATGCGCTATCTTTGAGTTTCCGCACTTGGAGCCGATAGTATTGATCTCTCGGTTCATCTCCTGAATAAGGAAATCAAGGCTTCTGCCTACAGGCTCGTTCTTCTCTACGTAGGAGTAAAACGCGCAAAAATGCGACTTTAATCTTACGATCTCCTCGTCGATAGCCGCTCTGTCGGCATAGATGGCACATTCCGTGAGGATACGGTTTTCGTCGACGGTGATATTGTTATCGGCAAGCACCGCTCGGATCTTTTCTTCAAGCCTTGCCTTATATCCGCCGATGTCGTCCTCCGAAAGCTCCTCGATAGAATCCACAACAGAGCGGATATGCTCGATCTTTGAGCAAAGGTCGGTCTCGATCCTCTTACCCTCGGCAAGCCTTGCCGCGATAAAGCTTTCTGCCGCCGCGTCAAGCACGGTTTTGAGATCCTCCCAATCCTGCTCGATATTATCGTCGGGCTTCTTTACCGAAAAGACCTCTCGGTCGCGAGCCACGTCCATAACGTTGATATTGCCGTCAAGACCGAATTGCTCTTTAAGACTTTTTAAGGCGGCGATATACTTTTCGGCATACTCGGTATTTACCGTGATCTCGGTGTCCGACGCCTCGGTGAAATCAACGAAGATCCCAACGTCCACCTTGCCGCGCGAGATACCCTTTTCCTGCAAATACGGCTTTATTCTCTGCTCCAACGGAGAGAATGCGTGGGGGAGCTTGACCGAGCAGTCAAAATAGCGGTTATTGACCGATTTTATTTCGACCGTCACGTCCTTGCCGCCAACGCTTCGTCTGTCTCTTCCGAAGGCTGTCATGCTTTTAAACATAATTTCTCCTGTTGCCGCCTGCTGCGGCGTTTCTGAAAAGCTTCCCGACAGACGCAAACTGTCGCGCCTATCAAAGATTAATTAAGACATATATATTAATTTTAATACATTTTTTCTCTGTTGTCAATAGTTTTTTTCAAAACCTCATATAAAATAACGATTTTGGAGAGAGTTTTGCAACAATCGGAGGAGCCTCCTCGGAAGCTCCTCCAAAAATCATTTTTTATTTTTGAACACGAATATTTTACTGAATATATAGTTGCCTATCAAAACCACCACTGCCAGACAGACTGTAACCACTATCTCCGCTAGATTCCACCATAGAAAAACAATAGTTGTCATAACGGGAATCAGCTTGCCGATAGCGGCAAGCGCCAGCGCGTTACCGAACAGCTCTATCAAAAAGGTCACGACTCTTCCCCCCGCAAACTTTCCAAGCTGAACGATGACAGGGGTGCTCTTGTCCGCTTCGGTAAAGACCCATTTTCTGTTGGTGAAAAAGGCAAACAGTACCGCTGCTACCCAGTGAAGAGCCATAGCAATATAGAAGCCGATCAGATAGGTGTTGCTTGAAACGTCTTCGGCGGGAATACGGAAAGCAATCTTCCATATCCCAAGCACCGCAAACTTAACACTCCAACCTACTAGCGTTGTCATCACGCCGAAGAGGATATAGAGTATGATCTCTCTGTATTTTTGAAAAAGTTCCTTGATCTTTGACATTTGTTCCTGAATTATCCAATCTTGAATGTGGTTCCGCTTCTGTCGTCGATAAGCGTAATGCCCTTGTCGGCAAGATACTGACGGATACGGTCTGCCTCGGCAAAGTCTTTGTTCTTCTTCGCCTGCTTTCTCTGCTCAATTAGGTCAAGTATCTCGACCACAAGAGGATCGCTCATATCGTACTCGGGTACTGAGCTTGCCTTTGCCGCCTCCTCGGCAGCCTTTGCCGCTCTCACCTTCTCTGCGGCTTCAAGCATACCGACACAGAGCACCGTATCAAAGTCCGCAAGCGCCGCCAGCTTGGTCGCGCCGTTAGTCCTTGCCTTCAATACGTCGTAGACGGCAGTGACGGCAAGAGAGGTGTTAAGATCGTTATCCATAGCCGCCTTGAACTTTGCTTTAAGCTCCGCGAGTGCCGCCTCGTCGACTTTTCCGTCCTTGGGGTCAAGCTGCGCGATCTTGGCAATAAGCTTGTTGTACGCGATAGTCGCGTTGTCAAGGTTTTCATAGGAGAAGACCAGCGACTTGCGGTAGTGAGACTGCAAGCAGAAGAAACGGTAGACCAGAGGATCGTATCCCTTGCTTTCAAGGAGAGAAACGGTCAGAAATTCGCCGCTCGACTTACTCATCTTACCCGAATTTGTATTCAGATGATAAACGTGGAACCAATAATTGCACCACTTATGACCGATATATGCCTCGGACTGCGCGATCTCGTTTGTGTGGTGGGGGAACTGATTGTCGATTCCGCCGCAGTGGATATCAAGATACTCGCCGAGATATTTCATGGAAATTCCCGAGCACTCGATATGCCAGCCGGGGTAACCGATGCCCCAAGGGGAATCCCA
>JAZNII010000134.1:0-4187 GCA_045577415.1 Eubacteriales bacterium | reverse complement strand
ACAATCGCAGACGTCGTCTTACTGATCCCGATGAGAAACAGAAAAACAGCGCCGAGCGAAGCGCGATCACAAAGAAAATGACGAACGTCCGCAGGGAGATGAACCTTGCGGACGATATTTTATCCGATTCGATAAGACTTGCCAAAGCGATAGCCGCCGAAAAGGCTTGCGAGGAACGTCTTGTGTCGGATAGAACCAAACAAAAACACAAAGAACAGGAGAGATAAAATGTATAAGAAATTAAAAGAACAGATCACCGAAACCACGCAGTATTATCTGCTGCGCAACGTACACCCGAGGGCAGAACAGCCTTTCCAAGTCCGCGACGATGAGGAGATGGAACAGCTTGTGGAGAGCATCCACATGAACGGAGTCCTCAATCCGCTTATCGTAACACCGAGGCGCGGAGGAGGTTATGAGATCGTGTCGGGACACCGCCGCTATGCCGCTTGTCAAAAGCTTGGTGTGGAGACTATTCCCGTTATCGTCCGTGACCTTGATCCCGATGAAGCAACACTTTGTATGATCGATTCCAACCTGCACCGCGAGCATCTGCTACCTTCGGAGAGAGCCTACGCTTACAAGGCAAAGATGGAGGTGCTGAATCGCCAAGGTCAGCGATATGGTCAAACTTCGTCGCAACCTGCGACAAAGTGGGATGCCGCCACCGAGATCGGCAAAGCAACCAACGAGAGCCGAGACCAAGTATTCCGTTATATCCGCTTGACTAATCTTATCAAGTCGCTGATGGATATTGTGGACAGCGGTCGAATCGCATTCACCCCCGCCGTGGAGCTTTCCTATCTGCCGCACGAATTGCAGGACAAGGTCGTGGAGATCTTTGAGAGAGACGAAGCCACGCCTTCCTATGCGCAAACGGTGAGATTCAGAAGACTTCACAGCGAGGGCAAGCTGACGGCGGATACCATTGAGGATATTATGGCAAAGCCGAAAGCCAATCAGAGAGAGACGGTCAAATTCAGCTACGAGAGAATCGCCCGTTTCTTTCCTCCGAATTATAGCACCAAGCAGATGGAAGATGCAATTGTGCGGATGCTTGAAGAGCGCAGACGAGAGGTTGGTGCAATGCCTTCACCTCGCCGCCGTGACGATGCGGAAAGGGGATGAGTTATTGGGTAAGATAAGTAAATGGAAATGGTTTTTGTGTATGGCGCGGTTTTGCCTTGATAACAAGGTAGGCGGATACCGCTGTCGCTCACAAGTCCCCGAATACGAGATTCTGAAGATCGTGCGTATGTATACGCCGATCATCACCGAATTTTTCGACAATGAGGAGGAGATGACGAAGTTTCAAAAGTGGCGTGAGGAGTATGAGGAAAAAGAACGGTTGGAGAAGGAAGAAAAAGCAAAGAGGAAAGCGGGAGCGGCGTAATATAACGTAATTGAGAAAGCCTCGGCAGGGAGTTTCCTTGCCGAGGTTATTTTTTATTTATATCCGCTTCAGTTTCCTCCGGGACCGTCTCTGCGTTCACAAGTGTCGGGAACCTCGATCTTACCCTTGATATCTCCGGGCTTAGTAAGAGGCTTTTTATCTTTAGGCTCTTGTTCTTTTTTCGTATCTTTATTTTCAGACATATTAATCACTCCTTTCCTCTATTTAGTGTTCGCAAATTCAAATCAATTCATTCAAGTCGTTGGTTGGCGGTAGGCAGCTTTGACCTCGGCAGACGTAATAAGTGGTCTTGCCGTTTTTGAGCGGATATTCTTTTGTGGGGGCATCTAAAAAAATGACGATCGCATCAGGTGGAAATGCAAGAGGCAAGCCTCTGTTGTCTGTATGTTGATCGGAAACGACCGTTACTTTCATTGGCGGCTTGTCGTGCTCCAAAAGCACTCTCAAAAACATAGCGTGGTTTGTGGGATATTGTGCTGCGCTTTGCGCGAGAAAATCAAGCTGCCGTTCCGCTTCGATTTTGTATTTCTCATCGTCTGTAATAAGAGACAGGCGAACAAGATTATACGCCATCAGCGAATTACCGCTTGGGATCGCGCCGTCGTAGGTTTCTTTTGGACGCAAAATCAGCTCCTCGTGATCTTTGCCATACAGATAAAATCCGCCCGTATTATCTCCGAAATCCGATATGACCTTATCGCATAAGCGCTTTGCCCTATTCAAATGTTCACTATCCAAAGTGGCGCGATACAGCGAAAGTTGGGCAAAAACATACGCGGAGTAATCATCGATAAAGCCTTTTACGCCCCGTTTTTTCATATAAAAGCTGACATAGAGCGCATCACCATCACACAGACATTTCTGCATAAAGCTATCTGAGTTTTGTGCGGCAGAAAGATATATTTCCTTCCCGCTGACAAGATACAGCTCACACATAGCGGCGATCATCAGGCTGTTCCACGACGTTAAGATCTTTTCGTCGCGGTGAAGTGAATATCGCTTTTTTCGGTAATCATAAAGCATGGGAAGAAAAGATTCAAAGCTGTTATTGGAAGGATCGCTTTTTAAGAGATTCGGGATATTCTTGCCCTCAAAATTGCCTGCGTCCGTTATATCAAAATGACGGTTGAAGCGCGTTCCGTCCTCTGTGCCAAGAATCTTTGTGATCTCGTCGGGCGTAAACAGATAATATTTTCCTTCTTCACCCTCGCTGTCGGCGTCCTGCGAGCTGTAAAATCCGCCTTCGGGGGAGGTCATTTCAAGGAGAATATAGCTTGCCGTTTTTTCTGCGATCTCAAGATATAATGCCTTTTTTGTTACCGTGTACGCCTTACAATAGGCGAGTATCAGGAGCGCGTTGTCGTACAGCATTTTCTCGAAATGCGGAGCAAGAAACTTTTTGTCGGTGGAATAGCGGCAGAATCCAAATCCGATGTGATCGAACATTCCACCGCGATACATCTGCAAGAGGGTTTGCTCCGCCATGTTCAGACACGAGGCTGTTTTGTAACGCTCGTAGTAATCGAGCAAAAAGAGCAGATTGTGCGGTGTCGGAAACTTCGGCGCTCGTCCGAATCCGCCGTGTTTTGCGTCATAGATGCGCTCATATTGCGACACTGCCAAGTGTGTTAGATCAATATCCGCTATATCCGACACGCTCTCCGAGCTGTTCAGATGCTCAATAATTTTCTCCGAATCCCTCAAGAGCATATCGCGGTCGGATACCCATTTTTCGTGTATGGCGAGCAGTAGCTCCCGAAAGCCTATCATACCGCCCCGTGAGGTTTTGGGAAAATAAGTTCCAGCGAAAAACGGCTTCTGATCTGCCGTCATAAAGATGCTGGTGGGCCAACCGCCGCTTCCCGTGAAGGCTTGACAGACCGCCATATAGACACTGTCAATGTCGGGACGCTCCTCTTTATCAACCTTGATGGATATAAAATATTTATTCAAAATCTCGGCCATTTCTTCGTCCTCAAAGCTCTCGTGAGCAAGCACGTGACACCAATGGCACGCACTGTATCCGATACTTAAAAATATGGGCTTGTCCTCCCTTGCCGCGAGTTCAAACGCCTCGTCGCACCAAGGATACCACTCCACGGGATTATCCTTGTGTTGAAGTAAATAGGGGCTTGTTTCCTTTGCCAATCGATTGCTCATATCTTCACCTCCGTTATCTCTTTTATTTTCGGCATTTCCGAAGTGATCTATACGAGATTTTGACAGGTATGTAAGACCCGAAAATCACAAATACTATTCATATCACAAATCGGAGGTAAAAAGATGACGAAAGACGAAATGCCGGTTGGCTTTGCTATGGCGCTTGCGATGAATCCCGAAGCTATGCAGAAGTTCGGAACGCTCAGCGAGGAACAAAAGCAACAGATCATCGCAGGAACACACGCGGTAAAAAGCAGAGATGAGATGCGTCACTACGTGGATTCTCTGGTAAACGGCAAGTGATGAGTATGGATTCTATTTGGGAAGATACTGCAAAGCGTGTGCATTTTGATGCTTTGAGTAGCAATAAAAACACCGACATTTTGATCATCGGAGGCGGGATCACGGGGATTTTATGCGCCTATAAGCTAAAAAATGCGGGCGTGGATTGTATACTGGTTGAGGCGAATGAGATCAGCGGTGGTATCACAAAAAACACCACGGCGAAGATCACTTTGGGGCACGGTTTGATCTACGACAAAATGATCAAACGCTTTGGTGAGGATAAAACACGCCTTTACATTGACGCACAAAACAAAGCAATCAAAGAATA
>JAZNII010000133.1:0-2853 GCA_045577415.1 Eubacteriales bacterium | reverse complement strand
TCAGCAGCTAAGTCTTCGTTGAGGTCGGCGAGGACGTCGCCTTTGACGCCGATATATTTCATGTCGGCAGGGACACCTGCGGCGCTGGCGGGGTAAACGCCCGTGGTATGGTCGGTGAAATACTGCGCCATAGGTGACTTTTCGATTTCCTCTGCCGAGAGATTACGGGTCAGCTGATAGAGGATGCTGCCTACCATTTCAAGGTGTGCTAATTCTTCAGTGCCAACGTCTGTGAGTATGCCTGCGATCTTGCGGTCGGGCATCGAAAAACGCTGATTGAGGTAACGCATTGACGCTGCAAGCTCTCCGTCGGGGCCGCCAAGCTGGCTTACGATGACGGACGCAGCCCGAGGATTGGGGTTTTTGATCTTAACGGGGAATTGTAATTTTTTCTCGTATATCCACATAGATGTTCTCCAAAAAATATTTAGTTTTGGCGAAAAGAGCTTCGCCGGATGTTTTTATGGGCAATCTTTACGCTTGATCGCTTATTTACGCCATTTCCCAAGGCCAAGGCGTTGATGTCCATTTCCACTCGTCTCGGCTTTCATTTCCAAAGGCGGTTATGGGGCCGTATTCAGCCTCATACTCTGCTTGAAGCTTTCTTTTCATTTCCAAAAGAGAGTGGTAATGGCTCAGCGCTTTACGACAATTCGGATAAGCGTCAAGGTAAAGGATCGTGTCGTATAAAGCAAAGTTTACTGCTTGAAGCTTACGCGCAAGAGCGGCATCGTTCCCGTTGCAGCCGCACCCGCCGCCGCGGCGGTTGGAGTTCATATTCATCATCATCTGCATCCTCCTTTTCCTGTTTTTCCGCCCTCAAAGGGAAGATCAAGCTCAGCAAACATAGTTCCTCTTTCCAGTGCCACATCGGGGTCATACAGATCACGAAATTCATGGAGAGGTGAATATACCATGGCGAGGGGATGGGATTTAAGACCCCAAGTAGAATTGCCGTTTCCGCATCCGCCGTTGCTCATATTGTTGCAGCCGTTCATGCTGTTGGCGTTTTCGTTACGGGGAAGCGATCTGCCCTGCGCGCAATTGTCATAAGAGTCTTGGACCAGGGTTCCGTCGCAAAGACGTCTGCCTTGTCTTTCGTCAACACGGGGCAGATCCAAGGCTTCCGCTTCGGCTTTTGCAAAGGTGGGACAGGACCGTCCTACGGGCGTTCTTGGCGGAAGATCGCGACGCGAATTTGAAGAATAAAGTGGGTTTGTGTCATTGTACATTTGAAAAACTCCGATCATGAAAAAAGTTTTTGACGGACCGACAAATGTCGAGCCTATCATTAAAAGTCTATGCGCTAAAACGCATTTTGTTACTTTGCGTCGATTTTTGTCGGAAGGTGTAACAATTCAGCATAGTAAAATTTTGTTGAAATTGCCTATTACTTTTTTGTAAAAAATGTGGTAAAATAATATTATGAAAATATTGGCTTTTGCCTTGGAAGGGAAGTGACCTTGTGTTTGGTATTGGAGATAAAATAGTCTACGGCTATGACGGTGTTTTTTGTGTTTCGGAATACACCAGATCACCTATCGATAAGAACGACGAGCGCGTGTTTTACGTGTTGCGTCCTGCGTTTGGTCCGGGAAACAACATGATAGTCACACCGTCCGAGGGCGGAGCTACGTCCATACGCGCGGTAATGACTGCCGAGGAAGCGTCCGAGCTGATAGCAAAGATAGGTGAAATTGATGAGATCAAGGTCGATAAGGAACGCACCAGACGTGAAATATACCGAGAAGTAATGAGCCGATGCCGAGCGGAGGATTTTGTCAGTATAATTAAAACGGTAAGAAGGCGCAGGAGTGAATTTTTAGCTCAAAAGCGTCGTCTTTCCGAAACAGATACCGACTTTGAGAGCCGAGCGAGACACTGTCTTTTTTGCGAGCTTGCGGTAGCGATGAACACTACAGTTGCCGAGGCAGAGCAATTTATCCTGACTAAGCTTGCAGAGGTTTGAACAATAGAATACAAGATGCCCATCTCGAAACGAGATGGGCATCTTGTGTGAATTTAATTTGCTTGGCTGTATTTCTGCTTGACGGCATCAATCTGCTGGGGCTGGGCGGTCTGTGCGGGATACCAGCCCTTTTCACTCATTTTTGAGTATACCTGATTTTGCAGAGCGATAGTATCGTTTAGTGCCTGAGTAAAGGCGGAATGGACGGCGGTGGAAAAGGACTCCACGGCTCCGTGCATAAAGAGATCGCATTCTCCTTTTAAATTAAGAAGCAAATTTTCCATTATTTCCTTGTCGTTCACGGCTATTTTTCCTTTCTTGGTTAATTGAGAAGACCGTAAAAACGGTTGAAGCATTCGGCATGCTTCTGCGCAACGGACGAGATGATATTTTTGAGGTCGGGGTCGGTGACCGAGCTTGCGCTGTCGGTGCAAAGAGTTTTGATCTGTTGTTCGTGACCGAGCGCATCCTCGATGTAAAGCAGTTCTTTTGGTGACATGGATTTTTCCTCTCTTTGTTTAATTTTTGTGTTGCAATCATATTTTTTGACCGAATGCTTCCGATTTATACGGGGACACAAAAAAAGCCCCTGAAATTTTCAAAAAACACTTGACGAACGAACATATTTATGATATAATAACGCTTGTTCAACCGAATACGCCGGTGTGATGGAATTGGCAGACGTGCTGGACTCAAAATCCAGTGGTAGCGATACCGAAGTCGGATCGTAGCCATGTCGTTCTGTGAGCCAAGGAGTTGTAGTTAACACTTGTCTTCCTAAGACCGCTTGGCCTCCGACTTTAATAACGCTTGTTCAACCGAATACGCCGGTGTGATGGAATTGGCAGACGTGCTGGACTCAAAATCCAGTGGTAGCGATACCG
>JAZNII010000132.1:0-5005 GCA_045577415.1 Eubacteriales bacterium | reverse complement strand
TTAAAATCAAAATTTGTAGTAAACTGCTGTTTATATGGATCCAAATAATATGTTGTTATAAAACAACGTCCATTCTTTATCGCGTGATAAAAAACGTAAAGGTCGTCAGAGATATCACCAAAATGCTGCAAAGTTTCTTTCAAATATTTCTTATAGGCTTCTTTTTTAGTCTCATCAGCAAGACTATCAACACAAAGCTGTGTATTGAATTTGGCATAGAACAGATAATTTAGATCATAAAGAAATCCAGGATCTTTTAAAACTTTGATATTTGGCATCCGTTTCACCTCCTTGTTTTTAATTTCTTGGTATATTATATCACAAAATATAAAATATTGCAATAGTTTGTCAAAAATAATTGAGATATTCTATCAATGTAATATATGGAGACTAATCCACGTAAAGATTAATCTCCATGCTGCCTTTTATTTAAGCGTTTCTATAGCTATCTGCATTCCAAGTTTGAAAGCATATTCAAATATAGCGGATTCAGATAAGCTTGTATACTCACTCCAGCAATCATCAAACTTTTCGAATAGCTCTTTCTGCTCGTCTGACATCGTTTTGATTAAGTCATTGTGGTGTCGAGCCATATATTCCATAAGTTCTTTCATTTCTGGGGAATTGTTTCTACTGTCAGTTTGTGGACATACGTTTCCATACCATAGTTCTTTAATCATGCTTTTCATCAGTACCTCCTAATAAAGTGATAGCGACTGTACCTCCGAGTTCACCCTCAGCAATACAGTCGCCATTATGTTTCATTTTCTCTGCTGCTATCAGCGTTTGACGGATAATTTCAAGTTCACGGATGGTGTCCAAATCCTCTGCGTTCTCCCAATTTGGATTTTGCATGATTGCCTTGACCACCTCCCCCATGATACAATACTTATCGTCATAGTATAGCTCTTTAATTGTAAACCTTGCCATTGTGTTACCTCCTTGATTTTTGGTAACACAAACTATACCACAAAAGGCGGTTAAAGTCCAGCACTTTTTCGAAAATAAAAAGACTTTTTTCGCCGAGCGTTTTCTTTGCCTTCTGCGGTGCAAATTTTGCGTGTTGAGAGAAGTTGCTCGGCGTTACAAAATCATCTGATATGTATCCTTGACATTTTCGAGGTTTTATGGTATAATGTTTTCGTTAATAAGATTTATTCGTGAGTGACAATGGATTGATTCCGCGGCGATGATTTGTGGGAGGTTTGTGCTTGACCACAGTTTTGACCATCTACAGCTTCGGACTACGTGGAAACAGTGCTGACAAGAGCACCTGAAAGCATCGTTTTTGGACTCAAAAGCCCCGAAAAGCCTTGTAAATCAAGGAAAAAATCGGTGCAGATTTCTTTGGGACGTCGATGCCGCAGGTTCGAATCCTGTCACTCCGACCAAACCTCTGATATTTCACAACGTATCAGAGGTTTTTTCTTAAATTCATTAAAGTGATAGGAGTTTTACGATGATTGAGTACGATTCATTAAAAACTATATTAGTAGATTTTTTTCGCAATTATAAAGCATATGAGCTAAAGGCAATTTGTGAGAAATATTCCATTCAATGTGATGATAAAATGAATCCTACGAATAGTAAACGCCTATATGTGGAAAGCGGTTTATCTAAAAAATCTTTTTCCGAATTACAAGAAATTGCGAAGGAAATCATTGCTAATGGGTGTGATAGTATTTTTGTAAAGAAGGTTGAGCCATATTTAGACGATGATTTTTTCGAGATTACTATGACTACTCGAAGAATGATTTTAAATTGGTTATGCTCTCAAAACAATTTGGAAGGAAAGGTTGATATTTGCCATTTAATTTCTTGTACTTGGAACATTGATGAAATGCAAGTAACAGTGGTGCAAGGGAACGAGCAATTTCCACTCAAAGAATATGTTATTCAACATATGATTAGAAATGATGATATAACATATCACGAGTTATTTGAAGATTTGCTCGACTTCATGTATATATCCAATAAACAATTGATTGTTTTTTTGGAATCGCTTGTTAATCCTTCAATACGGGAATCTAACGAACAAGAATATTATGTATCGGAATTAAATCATATTCTTTGTTCAGAAGGATTTCAATTAGTACAACGAAAAAGTATCGCAGGACAACCAATTTATGAATTAGAAAAAGCATCTTCGGGAATTAGCGGAAAAATCCAAAACATAATTTTTGGAGCGTATGACGCAAAACCAGATATCGTAATCGACGATTCTCTTTTAAACACATTGAAAATTGTTGGTGATGAAGAAAAATGCTTGTTTTACAATTTACCGATATCTATCAATGGTCTTTCTTGGCATGATTTGGTCTCTTGGTGGAACAAAGGCAATACAAATTATGATATTGAAATCGAAAAAAATTTGGTAGATAGACTGAAGAAATCTTTAGATTCTGAACCTGAAGTGACTTTTATACGAACGTATTATAATCTCATTCATAAGTTAGGAAACAATGAGCTTCCTGCATTAATTCCGCAAGTATATTGCCATTATGACCCTAAAAGCGCAAAGATGCGAAAGGGGCAAGTCTACGTCCTTCAGCGAATGGACTTTCTTTTATTGCTACCTTATGGGCACAGAGTAGTAATAGAAATTGATGGCAAACACCACTACGCCAACGATGATACTGCTTCTCCTTCGAAATATGCTTCTATGGTGCGAGATGACAGAAATCTAAAACTATATGGTTACGATGTTTATCGTTTCGGTGGGCATGAGTTTACTTCGCAAAATATTGTTGCAATAATTGAGGAATTTATAATAAATCTTTTCAAAAAATATGGTGTGATATAACTTTTTCAATTTAACACAAAACAGTAATAATCGTAAATCTTTTCTTTGCCTACTGCACCGCAAATATTGAGGGGCGACCGTTCGTGGTCGCCCCTGCTTTCATTTAGGCGTTGGCCGACTTTTTCATCTCGGCGATTTCCGCTTTCATCGTTTTTATCAGCTCTGCGAGTTTTTCTTCGCATTCCTCTCGTGTCCTTGCGTAGACATTCTTGGATATGCGTTTGCCGTTGACTCTCGGTGTGAACCGTCCTTCGTAGAGGTGGTCGTTTATCATCGTCACGCATCCCGTTCCACTCTTTCTTATCTTGGGCTTGTACGGCTCAAAAACCTCTTCCGTGGCGTTTTCTTCGGTTGGCTCGGCACTTACCTTGGGAGGCGGCGGTTCGGGCATTTCTGCGTTTGTACCGCCGATTTCTCGGTCAATCCTCACCGCTGCCTGCTGTTGCATGGTGTCGGTGATATGGCTGTAGATGTTCAAGGTGGTTTCCGAGCTTATGTGACCTATCATAGCGGAGAGCGTTTTAATATCCATGCCGTTCTCTAACGCCATCGTAGCGAAGGTATGCCGTAGGTCGTGGAAGCGTACCTTCTTGCAGTGAGAGCGTTCAAGGATCAGTTGGAATCGGTGATACACCGCCGTGGGATTTCTCGGTTCACCCTCTTTTACAGGTGATGGAAACATCCACTCGCCTTTGGTCTGCTTTTTCAGCTCTGCGAGGAGTGCCACCATATCGGGCGGAAGGAGGATGGTGCGTACCGAGGATTTGGTCTTGGGTACGGATATTTCGCTTGATTTGCCTGTCTTTACCACCTGCCGTGTGATGCGAAGCTCGCCTGTCTGCAGGTTGAGGTCACGCCATTTCAGCCCTATGATCTCACCTCGGCGCATTCCCGTAGTTAGCTCGAGGAGGAACATTTCGTAGTATCCTTCCTCTTTGGCTTGTGTGAGGAAGCGTAGGATTTCTGCCTGCGTTAGCACCTGCATCTCCTTTGCTTTCTTCGGCGGGAGTTTACAACCTATCGCAGGGTTTGTCGTGATAAGTCCTTCCACCACCGCCTTTTCAAGCGCGGTTCGGCAGGTGGTATGGCATGAGCGTACCATTCTGTCGGATAAGCCCTCTCCGTACTGCTCAACGAACCGCTTTCGACCGCCTTTCTTCAGCCTTGCGTAGAACTGTTGCAGGTCGTTCTGCGAGAGCTTGTTCAGCGGTATCTTACCGATTTCAGGGATGATGTGCGTATAGATTCGTCCCTCGTAGCTCAACTGCGTGGTCAACCTTATTTTCGGCTTGGAGAAATTCTGATACCAGAAGTCTATCCAATCACCGAATGACATATCGGGCTTGAGTCTATCGGTCGTTCTTCCGCATTGCTCCTTTAGTGCTTGGAGCTTCTCTTTGCACTCGCCTTGAGTTTTAGCGGTAACGCTTTTGGTTTTTGGGTAGCCGTTGTCCTGATATCCAACCACGACACGACCTTCCCATCGTCCATCTTTGCGTTGGAATACACTCCCTTCGCCGTATTTTCTTTTTGCCATAGTCTTACTCCTTTAACATTATATTTTTCATCATAGTACCTACCACTGCCGAGGCATTTCTCTGCATATCGCTTGTCACGTGGGTGTAGGTATCAAGCGTGAACGAGGCGTTTGTGTGTCCGAGGATGCCAGAGAGTGTTTTGGCATCGACACCGCCCTTCATCGCATGGGTTGCGAAGGTGTGGCGGAGATCGTGGAAGCGTATCAGCGGTAGCTCTGCGTGCTTGAGTATCACCTTCAGCTTTCGGTAAGCTGCTTCGGGGTGTATCGGCTGTTCGGGATTTAAGAATGCCGGGAACACCCATTCGGTTATCACCGTCCGCTTACGCTTTAGCAGTATCTCGCTAACACTCAGCGGCATGATGATATTGCGAGTACCCGTGTTCGTCTTGGTTTCGCCTATGACGATTCCACCGCCCCTCTTTGCCGATACCGACCGTTGCACTCGTAGCTTTTTTGCATCGAAGTCGATATCACTCCATTTGAGTCCGCAGATCTCACCACGGCGCAGTCCTGTCATCACCTCCACGTAGAAGAAGTCACACCAATATTCCTCTTTCTTGATTTCTTCGAGGAATCGGTCGAGTTGTTCGTCGCCGAGGACTTGCTTCTCGGCATAATTCGTTTTCGGTATCGTAGTACCGTTCGTAGGATTCTTTGCTATG
>JAZNII010000131.1:0-54546 GCA_045577415.1 Eubacteriales bacterium | reverse complement strand
CTGCTTTCAAGCGTAGTATCTCTTCTGCATATTGTTCTATATGACGGTATGCTCTGGACATAAAAATCCCTCCTATGGTAGATATATCTATTCTACCATAGGAGGGTGTTTTTTTCAATTGTCCGTTTTTAACGGACTTGTGCAAACTTTTCAGCTTCTGCGGTTTTTAAATTTGGCTATGTCAGACTAAATGGTTGATTTTTTCATAAAAATATGCTATAATAATAGTAGATAAAAACATAGGAGTTGATTTCAATGTCTGCTATTAAAGATATTTTAGATAAAATCGATAAATTAAGTCCAACCGACCAAGAGCGTCTTAAAACTATTCTCTTGAGCAAAAAGTTCACTATGCCCCGTGAGCCTCACCAAAGAGGTCATTCAACCCACGTGCGTGGTTTATCAAGTTAAAAGGTTTGTGTACCTTGTGCCGTAAATAGAAATGGCATGTCTATTGCCAAAGTTTCTAACACGGGCAGAGTATCAACCAAAGATCTGCACCGTCTTTATGATGGTAGAATAGATCCATCTGCAACACTTGTAACCGATAAAATGAACTCTTATGTAAGGTTCTCTAATACAAACGGCATTGAATTAGTGCAGTTAAAGACGGGTAAATCCAAGAAAGGGATTTACAATATTCAGCACATAAACAGCTACCACAGCCAGCTTAAACGCTTTATGAAGGGTTTTAACGGTGTATCTACAAAGTATTTGAATAACTCCTTGTTTGGCACAACTTTGTTAATTACGCCAAGGAAACCAAAGCTGAAAAGCGTGATATCCTACTGGCTTATGTATTATCAACATTAAAAACTGAACGGAACAGTAGTTTGTCAGATCGTCCTGCTCTTCCGTTAGTTGCATAAACTTGAATTTGATGAATGGGGGAAACTTTATGAAACGAACACTATCAATACTGATCGTATTATTGCTCTGCTTTTTCGTCTTTGTTGGCTGTGACAATGCATTGTCCCCAAACGGTGGTTCTCAAACAACGAATGATACCCTTAATACGAATGTGGAGTGTGAGCATGATTGGGAAAGAATAGGCAATTTAAATGAATCTACCGCACAAGATAGATGTACTAAATGCGGTGAAACAAGGCTATACACAGATCCCGATTCGATAAATCTTGATAATCCAGATTCCTCTATAACTCTTTACACCGTAGAAATTGCGCACTCTGAAGATTATCCCATCTTAAACGAATTGAAATCTTCTTATGAAGTGGGAGAAAAAGTCACCATAGAATTGGAAACGATTACAGAACATTACTATGTGCTTTATGTCAACGGCGTTGAGCAAAGTCCTAACGAAACCGGATCAAATGATTGGTCGGTTACTTGTTATACATTTTCTATGCCTGCCGAAAATGTTATAATTACCATTGAGGATAGATGGGTAGAGATACCTGAAAATTCCCAAGGAACAGGTCAACAGGAGGAGTGTGAGCATAATTGGCAAATTGTAAGCCAAGATACCGGCTGTTGGCATATAAGCGTTAGCTATGTATGTTCTGAGTGTAAAATGGAACAATTTGCTGATGGAGAGTTAGTTTTGCCAAATCATAGTTGGTCAGAAAAAACAGCCGAGGGCAAAACCACTTTCAGTTGCACCCGTTGCAATGAGTCCTATACCTTTATAAGCGAAATACGAGAATTCAGCTACGCTCAAGCACTTGAATATTACAAGATAGGCGATCCCGGTGTAAAGCACGAAAACTTTAACAACCCTGCCGTTGAATCTGAGATTACAGGTGCAATAGATGCAATCATAAGAGCAGAGTTTGAGCTTACGATTGAATACGATACAATATCCGTATCCTATGATGAGACTTCGAATATGTGGTGTGTGGATTTTTGGACGTTAGATTTGGATGGCAACTGTCAGTCGGTCTACGTAAATGGTAATGGATTAACCTGTTATATTGTTTATGGTGAATAATGCTCGTCCAATTCCAATATGTCGAGTAGAGGAGAGAAAATGCTCTCCTCTACAAAAAGTGTTAAAAATCAGTCATATAAAGTGACAGAGCCTTAAATTTATATCAAAGCACACACTTCAAAAATTGCTGAAGTCTCGGGTGCTTAGGATTGTCAAAGAACTCCTGCGGCGGCGCCTCCTCGGCGATCTCTCCGTCGCAAACAAAGAGAATTCTATCCGCAACCTCACGGGCAAAGCCCATTTCGTGAGTTACGATGACCATCGTCATACCCTCATCTGCCAGCTTTTTCATAAGATCAAGCACCTCTCCGACCATCTCAGGGTCGAGCGCGCTTGTCGGCTCGTCAAAAAGTATGACCTTGGGATCCATAGCCAAAGCGCGAACTATAGCGATTCTCTGCTTTTGTCCTCCCGAAAGGGTTGAGGGGTAGGCGTTTGCCTTGTCTTCAAGACCGATGCGCGTAAGAAGATCCATAGCCTTTTTGTCAAAGTATTCCTTGACCTCTTTTTTACTCTTTCCCTCTTTCATCATCTGCTTGGCGCGTGTTTTCATGGGAGCAAGAGTTATGTTCTCCAAAACCGTCTTATTATTAAAGAGGTTGAACTGCTGGAAAACCATTCCCATATCCTGACGGGCAAGATTAATATCTATATGGTTCTCCTCATATATCTTCTTCATCGCCTTTTGATACTCTTTGCCCTCTGCCGCAGAAAATTTTTCATTGAGAAGATCTTCTGCTTTGATTTTGGCAACTGCCTCGTCGGACTCCATTCCCGAGTTTATAAGCTTTTTGTACATTTTGGACGCTTTGATCACCTCGGGATGGAGATAAGGATCAACGGGAGTCAAGAGCTTGCCATCCATCCACACCTCGCCAAAGGTTGGCGTTTCAAGCAGGTTCATACAACGCAAAAGAGTGGATTTACCCGAACCCGACGCGCCTATAACAGCCACGACCTCGCCCTTCTTTATCTTGGTGGATACTCCCTTTAAAACTTCGAGCTTGCCGAAGTTCTTATATATATTCTTTATGTCGAGAATAACGTTTTCTTCAATTTGATTTTTAACCTCAAGCACGAGCCTTCATCCTCCTTTCGAACACACCGAGCAATTTTGAAAGCACGAAATTCAGTACGAAGTAAATAACACCGATTATCATAAGGATCGGGAGCGAATTGTGCGTCTTGCCGACGATAATGTGATATTGAGTCATAAGCTCGCCAACGTAGAAGGTGGAAGCCAGCGAGGTCTCCTTGATGATAGTGATAAACTCATTACCCAGCGCGGGAAGAATATTTTTTATCGCTTGGGGAAGAACTATCTGGATCATAGTGGTAGCATTGTTAAGTCCAAGACTCCTTGCCGCCTCGGTCTGTCCCTTATCGACCGCCTCGATTCCCGAGCGTATAATTTCAGACACGTATGCCGCGCTATTGAGGATCAAGGTGAAAGATATACAAAGAAGCTTTTTGTTTTCAAGCTCGTTCATGGCAGGAATGATCACGGGAATCAAAAAAGTGCTGATATATAATTGAAGCAACATAGGTGTGCCTCGTATCACCTCAACCACGGCATTGACCAACCATTTCAGAGGCTTTATTCTACTCGTCTTGATAAATGCGAGAACAGCACCGAAAACAGTGCCGAAAAACACCGTCATAAGTGAGAGAAGTATGGTTGCAGTGAGTCCTCTTATCAAAAACAAGTCCCAGTTTTTGACGAAGATCTTAACCATATCCTCAAGCATTGTGATTATGTACATATTTTACTCCGTTTTTTCAGTTAATAAAACATAACACGAGCCGCCGCACCGAATAAGCGCGGCAGCTCTGTTTTTTAAATTACTCAGCAGTGATCTTGTTACCTTCATCGTCATAGCCAAGCTCGTCAAGAGTCTTGACCTCAGCGTAGATCTGGCATGCCTCATACCAAGTATCGTAAAGGTCAGCAGCCATTGCCTTTGCAAGTGCCGCGTTTACCTTTTCGAGAAGCTCTGCATCATCCTTGTTAAGAAGGATTACGTTGTTCTTGTACTTCTCTTCTACCTCAAAGTAGTAGTCGGAAAGAACGATGCTGTCGTTTGCAAGAGCCTCACCGTTACCGTATGCAACTGCAAGTGCGTCGATATCACCGGTTTCAAGTGCTACTGCTGCATCGTTGATGTTAGCGAAGAGTTCAAGAGTTGCACCCTTGGTTACGAGCTGCTCTTCAACGAGAAGCTGCTGGAGAGAACCGCCCTGTGCGCCGATCTTAAGACCCGAGAAGTCGGTCTTGCCCTCGGTGAACTGCGCTGCCTTATCCTTGGTGGTGATAAGGATCTGCTCGGTCTCGTTCTCACCTGCTACGTAGTAGTCGGAAATAAGGAAGGTCTCAGCGCGCTCTGCGGTCCAAGAGAAGCCGGAGATAGCGAGGTCTGCGTTACCGGAAGCAACTGCTGCCATAGAAGCGTCGAAGGACATAGGGTCGATCTTGAGCTTCATGCCAAGCTCTTTTGCAACGTAGGTAGCGAGAAGAACATCGAAACCAACTATTGCATCGTCGCCGGACTTAGCGGTGTCGTAGAACTCCATGGGAGCGAAGTCGGGAGACATTGCAACAACAAGTGTCTCGGTGTACTTGGATGCATCGTAATCGATGTTTGCGAGTGCCTTATCGTAAGCTGCGGAAAAGCTTTCTTCTTCCGTGCATGCGGTAAACATTACCATACAGCTCAAAGCTGTAACCAATACGAGTGCGAGTGCGATGAATTTTTTCATTGTTTTATTCCTCCTGAATGAATAAAAATTAGTTTTTTTGTTGTGTATACATTTTACCACTTCTGTCTGCACTTGTCAATACATTTTTCAAATTTTATTGAAATTCGTATATTTTATCGCACTTTTTCAATATCTTATGTTGCGTATTGTGCATTAATTACAAAAATGAATATTCATTCATAATTCATTGACAGTTCAAACGCTCCAAAGAGGGTCTTTTCAAGAAAAATTACATTTTTAAAAATTTTTTCAAAAAACTATTGACATAATGAAAGAAAGGTGTTATAATCTGTAAAGTGTTTTGCTTTACACCAAAAACTTCGGTGTAAAAACGTCTGAAATTGTCGGAGGAAGCCTGAAATGTTCACAAAAGATCTGAATATCGGTTTTTTGCTCGACTTTTACGGAGACGTCCTTACCGACAGGCGCAGAGACGCTCTTGACTTCTATTATAATAATGATATGTCTCTTTCCGAGATAGCCGAGGAGATGGGCATTTCCCGTCAGGGTGTACGCGACCTTATCAAAAAAGCCGAGGAGGAGCTTTTCTTCTACGAGGAGAAGCTTGGACTTGCCAAAAAGTTTGAGGACGCTCAAAAGCACGCCGAAAAGGCTCTCTCTCTTTGCGAAGACGGAGCCGACACATGCGAGATCGAAAATGAAATAAGACTTCTGCTCGAAACCGTAGGTTGACGAAATCTATTTATTAATTATAATGAAGAAAACCGCTCGCGGATTTCGACCTTACTTTTTCACTCTTCACTCTTCACTTTTCACTAATATTTAAGGAGGTATTTTTTATGTCAAATATGTTTAGCAGCTTAAGCGAAAAGCTTGAAAATGCCTTCAAAAAATTCAAAAACAAGGGACAGCTGACCGAAGCCGACATCAAAGCGGGCATGAGAGAGATCAAGCTCGCATTGCTTGAAGCCGACGTTAACTTCAAGGTCGTTCGCGACTTTATAAAGACCGTTTCCGAGCGTGCCGTCGGCGCGACTGTATTGGAATCCCTGAATCCGGGACAACAGGTCATCAAGATAGTAAACGAGGAGTTGGCGACCCTTATGGGTTCCACTCACCAAAAGCTCCAGGTCGCGTCTAATCCCCCCACCGTCATTATGATGGTCGGTCTTCAGGGTGCAGGTAAAACGACCCACGCAGGTAAGCTTGCGGGTATGCTGAAAAAGCAGGGCAAAAATCCCCTTCTCGTAGCATGTGATGTCTACCGTCCCGCCGCTATCAAGCAGCTTCAGGTGGTCGGTGAAAAACTTGATATTCCCGTTTTTGAGATGGGAGATAAGGAATCCCCCGTCAAGATCGCAAAAGAAGGTATTAAATTAGCTAATCAAAAGGGCTATGACACGGTATTCATCGATACCGCAGGACGACTCCAGATAGACGAGGTTCTTATGAAAGAGCTTCAGGACATCAAGGCAGCGGTCAAACCTACCGAAATATTGCTCACTATAGATGCTATGATCGGTCAGGAATCGGTAAACGTGGCAGAGACCTTTAACAATATGCTCGACATCACGGGCGTCATCCTCACAAAGCTTGACGGTGACACCAGAGGTGGCGCGGCGCTGTCGGTCCGTTATATCACGGGCAAGCCCATAAAGTTCATCGGTGTTGGTGAAAAGCTGGATCAGATTGAACCCTTCCACCCTGACAGAATGGCTCGCCGAATCCTCGGCATGGGCGACGTGCTGACCCTCATCGACAAGGCTCAGGCGCAGTTCGACGAGAAAAAGGCGGCTGAGATGGAGGAAAGACTCCGTCAGCAGATCTTCACTCTCGACGATTATCTTGAACAAATGGCTCAGCTGAAGAACATGGGCGGTCTCGATCAGATCGCGGGCATGCTCCCCGGAATGAAGCCGGGCGCCTTAAAAGATGCAAAGCTCGACGAAAAGGTGCTTATTCACCAAGAAGCGATCATCAAATCCATGACAAAAAAAGAGCGCGAGCATCCCGAAATGCTGAACGCGTCAAGAAAGCTCCGAGTTGCCAAGGGTAGCGGAACCTCGGTCGAGGAGGTCAACAAGCTGCTCAAGCAGTACGACCAGATCAAAAAGCTTATGAAGCAATTCTCCGACATGGGCAAGACCAAGCAAGGTCGCAGAGCTATGGGAAAGATGAAGCTTCCCTTTTAAGACACAATTGTTGCTATTTAAACCGCAAGGTTTTTAATGGAAAATAAAAAATTATTATATCAAAATTTTTGGAGGACAAAAAAATGGTAAAAATGAGACTTAGAAGAATGGGTGCAAAGAAGGCTCCCTTCTACCGCGTAGTTGTTGCTGACAGCCGTTACCCCAGAGACGGTCGTTTCATCGAGGAGATCGGCTACTACAACCCCCAGACCGAGCCCGCAGAGGTTAAGATCGACGCTGATCTTGCAAAGAAGTGGCTCGCAAACGGCGCTCAGCCCACTGAAACCGTAAAGGCTCTGCTTAAGAAGTCCGGTATCGTTGACTGATCGTAGGATCATACGAAACAATACCGATTTTTAAGGAGATACCCCATGGTAGATTTGAAAGAGACCCTGCGTAATATCGCAGTTGCCATCGTTGACAATCCCGACGAGGTCGTGGTCATTGAAAACGAGACCGAAACGAGTATCAATCTTACCTTGAGCGTTGCTCCCGACGATATGGGCATGGTTATCGGCAAAAACGGCCGCATAGCTAAGGCTATCCGTATGGTGATCAAGGCTGCCGCTAACGGCTGTAATAAAAAGGTCAACGTTGATATCAGATAATTTACAAACAAACTTTGTAATACTTATCAAGCAAAAAAAACACCGAAAATTCGGTGTTTTTTTGCGTTTATTTTTTAAATAGAAGAGTTCGAAGAAGCTCTCTTTTTTTCTTATCGTAAGAACCGTAGGTCTTAATAGCCGAAACTATCTTGCCAAGTCCCTTCTCGCGAAGCTCCGAAAGGGTCTTGATCCCCGATGCGGAGATAGAATCAAAGACCATCTCCACCACTTCCCGTCTGTCCTCCGATGTCAACTCGTCCAGCCTTGCTTTGAAACGCGCCTCGTGTATCTTGCCCAGGGCAGAAAGATCCGAAAGCAACACAAAGTTAGGACCGTCGATCTCCCACGTGAACGGGTCGTGCTGAAGAAGTCCCCTTCCCGTGCTTTTTATAACCGAATACCACTCTCCGCGCTCAAACATTACTCCAACATATGAGGATTGAGGCAATATGACCTCCAAACGGTTCTTCATCAACTCGTATCTCTTTCCTGTCACCATTTGAGGCGAAAGCCCGGGACCGTCGTAGCAATAGGCGCGAACTATTCTCCGAGAGGTTCTTACGGAGCATTTCAAGGCAGAATACAAGGTCAGATTTCCGCCCTTGGAATGTCCAAGCACGATCATTCGCTTTTCGGGATATTTTTCCGCGATCCGCTCAAGATATTCAACTGCCATTTTTTGCGCGGGGATCTCATCAAGATAAGATAAGCAGCAGTCCTCACGCCATCCCACCAAGGAGTCGTCAGTGCCTCTGAACGCTATCGCAAGGCGGTCTTTGCCTATATGAAAGGTCATAGCCGCAAACTGCACGCAAGCGCGCTCGTCGGTATGCTGGACAAAATCCGATACCACTATACCTCCAAACCTTTTGGTCATACCGCACTCGCAAAACAGCTTGTTGATCTTCACGGCAGGGATTATAAGTCCAAGCTCCACGCTATCGTAGTCCTCGCCGGGACAGTAACCGTCTGCGGCGGTCTTTATATCAATGTCCTCGTCGCCGCACAAGGCATTAAAATCTATAAACGTAAGAGTGGAAAGTATCACTCCGTCTACCGCGTTAAACCTTGACTGATAAAATGAAAGATCTCCCCTCCACTTTAAATAATCAAATATATCGGGCATTTTTCTCCCTCCTTTCACCTTACCGCAGACAAAACGTATTTCATCATTATCCTTACTATAATATTATCACAATATTAATATGTTGTCAACCTTGGTAAGATTTAGATTTTTGAAATGGCTACCGCTTTGGCGGTAGCCATTTGAATTAATTAGCCTCGGCAAATTTTCTCTGCTCTCTCTCGATAAACTCTGCGGTCTTCATATCCTGTATCTCGGACGCATCGAGAACAAGAGCAAACTTTCGCTTGATCTTTACCCATTCGCCTCTCTTGATAATACAGTTCTGTCCGTTGACGGCAACGTAAACGTCGTCACGGTATCTGTCGTTGTCCTTGAAAAGCTTGACCGAGATGTACTCGTTGAGATAGTCCTCGTACTCTCTCGCCGCCGCCTTGGCTTTCTCGGCGGCAATTCTCTTTTCTCCGCGAAGAACGGCGTTCTCTGCCTCTTTCTCGGCGAGCATCTGCTCGTATTCCGCTCTTATCGCGGCTATCGTATCATTCAATTTTGACATATTAGTTCCTTTCTTGCAGGGCTTCGCCCCACACCCCACCTAAGGGACTTTTAGAAAAAGTCCCTTAGGAATCCCCAAAACTTCCCCGAAAAGGCTTTTTGGAGATAATATTTGTTTTGTTGACTTGAAATTACACTAAACGGCTTCAAATATATATTTCATCATTTCAAAATCCAAGCCGTCTGTAGCTTCAACTATCCTTATTGAAGTTTTCGCGGGGGTGCAGGGGGAGCCTTTTTCCAAAAGGCTTTCCCTGCATTCTCCCCCTAATCTCAAACCGACGCGGCAGTCTCGATACGGATCATAAAGGCTTCGACGAGACGAACGGTAACCTTGGTCGCCTTCCATCCAACGGTAGCTCTCTGATTGAGAGGGTCGGAGGAGCCTGCGGAACCAAGCTGCTTGACGATATGCTCAAGACCTCCGTCAGCCAAAGCGGTAGTACCGTAAGCGTTCTCGCCAAAGATAAGAGTCGCGTATACGTCTCTGCCCTCAGCACCTGCCTCACCGGGATAGATCACGGTGTTAGCATCGCAGGTAACCGACGCAGAAGTAGCCTTGGTGCTGTCGGTCGCAAGAGTGAGAGTGGTCGCGGTGTTAGCGGAAACAAAGTACTTCTTGCCTCCGATAAGCACCTCTCTGCCAACAAGCTCGCCGTCAACAACAGTGCCGCCCGTGAACTTGACGGTAGCAGATGCGGTCGCCTTTTCGCTCACCTTAAGCACTCTCGCGTCAGATGCAAGGTCCTCAGCATGGAACACCTTCGCTTCGGTGCTTTCGATGAAACGAACCCCCTCGATCTTGCCAAGCTCGCCCTCGAAAATAGCGGAAGGCTCGGCATACTGATGAGGATACTTCCAGTTGGGATCGCTCATAAGGTCGTAAGCGCAGTCGGGATGAATGATCGCAACATAAGCGCCGTCGATCTTCTCTGCGTTCTGATTTTTGAGGAATCTGACCGCCTTGCGGATAGCGTCAACGGTGAGATAGTGGTTCTCGCCGTTACCCTTACCGCCCGTAAGCTGGCATCTTGCGCTAACCTGACCCTCGCCGTACTGCACGTTGGTTCCGCCAACAAGAACCTCACGGGAGATGGTGTCAAGAGTTCTGCCCGCCTGACTGCCGAGAAGCTTGGTAGCCATGCAAAGATTGTTGTCGATGGCGGTCATAAGAAGCAGGTCGGTAAGCTCAACGTAGCCGCCGTACTGAGCAACCGTCGCATTGACGATACCCATATTGATGGTCTGACCCGTGGGAGTAATTCCCTCCGCGATGGGATCGGTCAGCTTGGGCAGCGGATCGTACTTGCGGAACTGAACCGACTTTCCGCCGCCTGCGGGAATAGTGTGCTTCTGCGCGAAGCGGTCGTGAACAAGCGCAGGCTCAGCATTATCTATAAGATAATCGGAATAATAGGTACGCATCTCGGGAGAAAGACCCTCGCCTTCCGCGTATTCGCTGACCTGACCGTTCTTTACATTGATCTCACCCTCGGTGCCGAGCACCTTTTCACCTGCTCCGAAAAGCTGAATGTTTGCTTTCAAAATAGTCATATTGTTGTTTTTCCTTTCGATAATTAAAATTTTATCCTTTCGCCGCTTGCGGCGCGCTTTGCAAGGGTAGCGCGTTCGTTTTTTGTAAGCCTTGATACGTCAAAGGGGGAGCTTGATTTGCGAGGAGCCATGCCGTTTTCCGAAGGACGGAGCTTTTTGGCTTTTATCTCGCCAATCACTCTCTCCTCGGTCTCCTTGACCGCTTTTTCAACCTCGGAGCGCAGCTTGGCTTCAAAATCCGCGATCATTTGCTGATGCTCACCGATCTGCGTCTCTTTTTCCGCAAGGCTTTCTTCAAGAAGCTTGAATCTCTCCTCCATGACCTTGTACTTCCTGAAACGGCGATTTATAAGCCGTTGAGTATCCTCGGCATAAAGATCCTTAAACCGTCCCTTTATTAAGGAATCGTATTCCTCGCGATCGGTGAGTCTTTTATCCTCCCTGATCGCAACTTCAATATCATTTTCAACGTCAATAACGTCCTCCTCGGGCGTCTCCCCGATCACATCCTCTGTTTCAAGGCTCTTTTTGTCGGGGGAGATCGTTTCAGCCGAAGCCGAGTCTCCGTCAATCATAATTTGGTTTCTGTTTTCTTCCATAGGCAAAACGTAATCCTTTCCCACGTTAAACGTGTTGTTTTGTAGCGCTTATACGATCAGGATTCATCCTCCAACGCCAAGCACGGTTATTGACCCGAACATTTTCGGGATATGCCATGGAGATCTGCCAAAATCCCAGACAGGCAAGCTGAAGATAGTCCTCACACTCATGTCCGCACTCAATGTCGGCAAGACCACTTCCTATAGCGTTTATACGAAGCGTGTCTTTCTTGAAATTCAGCAGATATCCGCAAAGGGCGTAAAATATGCCCGAGACCGAGGCGCACACAATGTCGTTGCCACTCTCTCCGTAATCGGCGTGACCCTCAATATGCAGACGAAAGCCATTTTTCGTCCTTGAAAAATCTACGTCTATCACGTCTCGTCACCCGTTGCTTCGTCTCCGTACACCCTCCGAATGGTGGCTTTAAGCATACCCACTCTCTCAAAGTCCATAAGCTCAAGCATCATAAGGGTCTCTGCCGCGTTTTCGCGCTTAAATGCCCCCGCCTCGTAAAGCTCCTTGGCGAATTGGTTCTTCTGCGCCGCCTCGCTGGGAGACTTCTTGGTAGCGTTGACCTCAATATCAAAATGGGGTCGTCTGCCATCCTCATCCGTCAGCTCTCTGCCGCAAAAATCGAGATATTCCGCTTTTCCGTCTTCTCCTACGATGCGGAATATGCGCTTTTCATTATAAAACTGACGTATAAGCTCAATTACGAGAGCGATGATCTTGACGTAGGCGCGGAAAGTCTCCTCAATTCCGTCACGGGATGACTTCGCTCCCGCCTCGCGAAGAATACTGATAGCGCTAGCGGCGGTAACACCTCCCGAATATCCTCCCTGGGACACGTCACGGGATCCCGTTACCTCCTTAAGCTCCTCTATCTTCATGCGCTTGACGTCGATCACAGAGTCGTCAATGGGATTTATCTCTATCTGGCGAAGCTTTTCCTCGTCAATGTCACCCTCGACCTCAACGATACTGCGGTTAAGATCAAGAAATTCCTTTTCATTGACTCCAAGGCTTCGCTTTGCCCAGAAACGCACCTTGCTCGCCCAGTCGGTGTAGGTCAGCATATCGTTATCGATACGGTTGATATATCTCTGAAGGTCTCCCGAAATTGAGATAAGACCAAAGCCGCAGGCGCCGCCCGTAGGATAGAGTCTGTCAAAAACTACGGGATAAAGCCCGTGATGATACCATCCGTCCCGGCACGCGGGATCGTTCTCGGAGCAATAGAGGATTTGATCTCCCACAAACTTGCAAAGATGCAACGACTGATCGCCGTCAGAACGGTACTTTTTGTAATACCAATCCACCAAAAGATATTTTCCGTCGCCGCCGATCTCAAGAGAGGAACGCAAAGCGCTGTCGCTCTCAAGACAGGTGTCTCCGTCAAAATTCTCAAAGGAGGCTTCAAGCTCGCCCCTGTCGCAAAGCTTTACGATAAAAAGGTTTTGCGAGCATTGGACGTCGCTGACACCCACCTCCCAGAAAACGTCAGAGAGAGAGATCGGTCTTATATCAACGTCACCCATGCCGTCCTCAAGCGAATTGTTCCAAAAAACTCCGTAAACGGCGGTTCCGTGCTTGAGCTTTTCCCATGAATTGTCTGAATAGGTCTGTTCAAAATTGCATCTTTGCGTTATAACGGGAATGATCTTTGAAAGCATCTCGGCATATCTTTCGTCGCGTTTTTCGCGAGGCAGACACACGCAGCTGGGGATATTTTCTATCACGTCCGCGTGCTTGTTTATGACACTGTTGAATATCCAGGAGCAGGACTCGCCGCCCGAATATACTCCGCGCCAGACCTCCTCCTCATCGCGCAATCTTGCCTCTATCTTACTCTTATCTCTTTTATAGAGCAGTAAGGTCTTGACGGCATAGGCAAGATCGGGGGATGCAATACTTTTTTTCTTCATTATATATAATGGTCCTTTCTGATATATGTTATCTGTATCGGACGCGGAGATTGTATCTTGAACTTTCCTCGGACAAGTCCAGAGGATCAGACGCAAGAAGCAACCCCGTCGCCCTTTGGCGAATGGCTGGGACAGGACGCTCCATACACATATAGCGAAGCTCGTCGTAGATATGATCCTCCATCGAAGTATCCACATCCTCGACATCAGTGGAGCTGTAAACGAGGCACGGAAAGGTCCTTATAAATTGACGGCAGACCGAAAAGACGTAAAATCTCGGCTTTCCAAACTCGTCAAAGGCGAGACGGTTATGTATCTGTTGCTTCCCCGCTATACGGGAATTATCTGCCTTATCCCAATAAACGCATTGCTTCTCCATAATGCCGCCGATACTCTCACCGCCGTTCTTCTGATATATCGCGGGGTCGGCAACACCGTGGATAAGCCTGCCTTTGAGGTTTTCGTCCTCGTTTTCTATTCTTTTGATTTCCGAAGCTACCCTTGACGCCTCCCATCTGACACCTTCGTTTGGCGTCTTGGTGCATCCGTAAAGCTCGCGGATACGGTAAAGAGTTCCGTCTCTGTCCTCTGCATACCATCCTACCGAAAACGGACGTGAATATCCCCAGTCGAAGCTGCGATAGATACTCCAATCCTTGGGAATTTTAAAGGGCGAGATCACGTGCGTACCGGTTCTGTCGAGATAGCGGTCGGGATCGTTTCGCCATTCCGTAAATACCTGCCCCGAAAATCCGTCCCAATCACCGTAAAGTAACGCGGCACGCTCAGCGTCGGGAAGTGATGCCAGTCGGGTCAGATATTCGGGATCGTTGCGAAGCAGTATCTCATTGTCAAACACGGTGCTTGGCACGAATATACGTGATTTTCGCCTCTCCTCCTCCCGTCCGTCGGGGAAACGGATCTTCACCGTCTCCCAAATAGTCGTCATAGGCGGAGCGGGAGTAACAAATCTCTCCTTTACCCAGCCGTGTCCGATCCCGCCCGGATTTGCCTGCGCTCGCATATAGCATCTCGTTCCCGCGCCGCTTGGACGGTTTCTTGAAAAGAGATAGCTGTATTCATCGAAGGTAAACTGCGTAAGCTCGTCAAAATCGATAAAATCGTAGCGCTTACCTTGATAGTTATAGCGGTCGTCGGTATGAGCAAGAGAACCAAAGTATATCTTTGCCCCCGACGGGAAGCGCCAGAAATGTTTGCTCTCATTGAACACCGCGCCCGGAAAAGCCTGCAAATATATTGAAAATGAGCGATCTATAAGCTCCGAGAGCTGAGGATAGGTCTTTCGCAGAATAAGTCCTCGGTAGTGAGGAATATTTACCTGACGGAGTGCCTCGGCAAGGGCGCAGTCACTTTTTCCGCCGCCCGCCGCGCCTCCGTAAAGAGCCTCGTCCTCGAGACGGCGCATAAAATCCGCCTGTCTCGGTTGCGGACGCCATATCACCCTTTTTCCTCGCTCTGAACCACCTTTTTTCAAGCTGTGAACTGCTGCCGTCATGTCTCAACCTCAGTCTTCTCGGGGATCGTCCAGCATGTCTGCCACGGGGATCTCCAATATACCCGTCTCTCCCTCGGCTTCCTCCGAGGAGACTTTTTCGCTCTGTTCGCTCCAATGCTCGCTCTGGCGATTCTTCAGCCAGAATTTTTCGGCGTTGAGATCGGCAGGAACGTAGGTCTCGTCAATGCCCGTGGCAAGCTCCTCGTATTCGCGAACCTTTTTGCCTGTGTCGGGATCAAACTCTACTCTTTTCAGCTTATAAGTTTTTTTAAGTCCAACGTTGAAGCCCGTCGCCTTTTTGTGGAGCGCCTTTATGACGGAATAATCCGACTCACTTCTGCCAAAGCTTATTGCTTCGGCAAATTCAGGGTGCTTCTTCTTCCACATGCGAAACACCGAAAGCTCAAGACCGCAACGCGCGGCAAGCTCCTCGTCTCCCTCGCCCTCCTCGGCAAGTCGGCGAATATATTCGAGACCGTAGCGCTCGCGCCAAAGCTCATATTTCGTTTTTGGCATCGGAGTTGACCTCGTCCCCGTTCATAAAAGATTGCGGCGAGTAAAGCTTTTCCACGCGAATAACGTAATCAGAGCCATCGAGGACTACATTTGCGGAGTACCGACCGATAGCCTCTTTTATCTGCATCTTGGGAATGCGAACCTCACCTTGTTCATCAATAAATATCGATATGTAAGCAGAGAGAATAGAATTGGTCTGTTCAAGAGCGCAGATTTTAAGTCTTTCGACGTTAAGCTGCTTGTTTTTCATTTTTACGAGATACGTAAAAATTTTATTGATTATCTTCACAGGAGAACTTCCTTTCATAGTAATATCTGTCTAATACCCTTTTAAAAGCGCAGTCGTTGTAGGATGTCGGATGAGCGCAATAAGCGTAAATTATTTCACGACGCGATATTTTGTCGGGAAATTTAAAATGAGCGCATTCGCAACTTATCGCTTTCTTGTCCTTCATAGACTGCAAATAAGGGCAGGTTCCTTGTATTGCCAAAGTTTTAGCCTTTCCGCTCTCCAAATATCAGGCAAACATGGTGAGCATATATATTATTGTTAAGCTTGCTTAACTCTTTGCCTAAAAAAAATAAAACCTTAACGGTTAAAACTAGAAAAGACCGCAAACGAATTATTTTTAGAGAAATCACAGACAGTCAAACCGACGAAGGTCATCCGAATCCGCTTGGGGTGGACGGAACGGCTTCACGATCGAACAGCTTGATAAGCATACTGACAAAGACGCATAGCAAGTAAAATGTATACATTTAAGCGCTTAACACTTGCAATCTCACCTGCGAGGCCGCCGAAAATGAGACGGTGCCAAAACTCGCAAATGAAATATAGCTCTTTGGTTAAATACTTTCACGTGTCACGTGTTTCGGGCAAGAGCCGCAGGCGCCTGATAAGCAACGGAAAATTTATATCGTGTTTTCTGCCGCTTACAACTGCGTCGCAACCTTAACTGTCGCTATTATAGCACATCCGTTCTATTTTGTCAACCCCCGATCGGAAAAATTTTCCTGCGTATAAAAAATAGGCTCATTCCCTTTTGTCACAAAGCATTTTTCTGTATAAACCCCATCAAAGTAAATTTTCAATTTTACAAAAATTATTTTGAACTCTCACGTTTTCATAAAATTCAGTTCAGCAAGCTTAATATTATTTTGTCAGAAAACAATTTTCTTTGTCATTCTTGTAACAATATTGTTGACTTTTAAACTACAAGTTGTTTTTGTGTCGCATTTGATTGTTTTGGATAAAAATTTTCATTAAATTTATTTAACTTTTTTCAAAAAAAGTGTTGACATTTGCTTAACTTTCTGTTATAATATGGTATATCAAAAAATATTAGATTTTGAGTATTTTGAATTTCAAGAATGATCTTGAACATTACGTGTGAGGTATTTATGACAGATTTCAGATCTCGCCTGGCGGAAGTCATGGCCGAAAAGAATATGAGAGCTGCTGAGCTCTCAAGGCGCACCGGCATATCCAAGCCGCGCCTTAGTCAGTACCTCAGCGGCGTTTACATCCCTAAGGCTGATGCAATCTGTCTGATCGCTCAGGCGCTTGAGATCAATGAGGGTTATCTGCTCGGCACCTCCGATTCTATTCAAACGGAAAGAACCGGAGACACCAAGTTCAAGGCTCTCCCCGTTGTGGGCGAGATCGCCTGCGGCGCTCCGGTATTTGTTAATGAAGAAGACGACGGTCTTGTCATAACCGATATTGACACCGACGCAGACTTTTGTCTTATCGCGAAAGGAGACAGCATGAAGGATGCCAGAATTTGTAACGGCGATACGGTATTTATCAAAAAGACCGACGTTGTGTCAAATGGCGAGATCGCGGCAGTGGTGATCAACGACGAGGCAACGCTTAAAAGAGTATATTACTACCCCGAAAGCGAAAAACTTATGCTTATTCCCGAAAACAACAGCTATGAGCCCCTGGTTTTCGTAGGCGAGGACCTTGAGAAGATACACATTATCGGAAAAGCAGTGGCTTTCAAATCCGACATCAAGTGATCTTCATTCTCAACCGAGAATATCCTCGATCAGCTCGTCAATATGTATCAGAGACACGTCTCCTCGGTTTATTGCATCTACGAACCGGCGTATAGCTTTTTCGTCACTCGATAGCTCCTTGTAAACGGTCGTTTTTCCGTTTTTATCGGACACTTCTACCGAATACATCTTATTTTTAGAGATCTTGATTTTTGCGCTTGAGCTTTTGGTCAACATGGTCTTCCCTCTCAATTTTGTTGTGTCCTCTCTATTATAGCACATTTATACAACGAATGAATTTGGGTATATTTAAGCCAAATCGCCTTGTTTTTTACCGCAAAATCGATCATTTTGAGTATTGACCGTATAATACCAATACTTTTCCAAAAACTTAATATAAAAAACGCTATTATTTTTCGCGAACATTTCACAAAATACACTGTTTTTTGTTGTTTTCTAAAAATTCTTGAATATTTATAAACAATTAATGTATTTTCAGAACCATAAAACCGTTTATTTTTCTTCGGCTTTGAGCGAATTGTGAAAATCGTTAAATATTATTATCACATCTTTTTATTTTATTCATATTAAGGATCCCACTTATGTCCAATAGCAAACCCATGCACGACGGTCACCGTTCCCGCATGAAAGAAAAGTTTTTAAAATACGGCGCTGACGTTTTTTCGGATCACGAGCTTATCGAAATGCTTCTCTTCTTCTCTGTTCCGCGCGTAAACACCAACGATACCGCACACCGTCTTTTAGATAAATTCGGCTCTCTTGAGGCTGTGTTTTACGCAGACATTGATATGCTCACCTCGGTGGAGGGAGTTGGCACAGGATCGGCGCTTTTGATCTCATTAGTAGGCGCATTGATGCTCCGTTCCCGCAAAAAGACCGTTTCAAAAAGAAAAAAGTACAACAATGTATCAGAAATAGGTCAAATGCTTACAGGTTATTACCAAGGAATGACTCAAGAAAGATTTTGCGCCCTGTATTTTGACGCATCCATGCGACTTATTGAGATGTCTGTTATTTCCGAGGGTACGGTAGGCGAAGCCGCGGTAACTCCCTCGCGAGTTGCAAGAGAAGCGATACTTAAAGGCGCATCCGCTGTCATAATCGCTCACAATCATCCCTTTGGCGCGGCATCCCTTTCAAGCTCTGACCGGAACTTGACTCACATTATCGAAGCGTCTCTTGCCGCGGTTGACATTCCGTTGATCGAGCATATCATAGTCGGCGAGGTGGGATACGCTCCTACTATGATGTATAAAGTAGGCTCTCCAAGAACATCTTTGAGTTCAAAGATCTTCGGAGACTCCTTCCACAAGGATTTTTACAACTTTTGATCATTACTAAAAATTCATTTCGTATATTAATTGCGTTAATCGAATTAGCGCAACAATGATATAAATAAAATTTTGGAATATATAAATCGGAGGATTTACACAATGGGTATTTTTGAACATGACGAGACAATGGAAGTCGGTGCCAACATTAAGGTAGTAGGTGTAGGCGGCGGCGGAAACAACGCAGTAAACAGAATGATCTACTCCAATCTTCGCGGCGTAGAATTCATCACTGTCAACACAGACCGTATGGCGCTTAGCCGTTCCAACGCTCCCTCTCAGCTTGTAATCGGCGAAAAGCTCACAGGCGGCAGAGGCGCAGGCGCTCGCCCCGAGATCGGTAAGCGCGCAGCTGAAGAATCTCTTGACGAGATTAAGGCGTTTCTTGGCGACACCGACATGGTATTCGTTACCGCAGGTATGGGCGGCGGCACAGGTACAGGAGCTGCTCCCGTGGTTGCAAGAATCGCAAAGGAAATGGGCATCCTCACCATCGGTATCGTTACCAGACCCTTCTCCTTTGAGGGTAAGGTAAGAGCAAAGAATGCCGAGGAGGGTATCACCGAGCTTTCCAAGTTCGTTGACGCGCTCATCATCATCCCCAACGACAAGCTCAAGGAAGCAAGCGACCAGAGAATCACCCTCAAGAACGCGTTTGAGGTTGCTGACAGCGTGCTTTACACAGGTGTCAAGAGCATTTCTGACCTTGTAAACGGTGAAGCATTCATCGGTCTTGACTTTGCAGACGTTTCCACTATTATGAGAGACGCAGGCTACGCTCACATGGGCACAGGCTCCGCTACGGGCAAGGACAAGGCAGAGGTCGCCGCAAAGATGGCTATTTCCTCTCCCCTTCTCGAATCCTCCATCAAGGGATCTCACGGCATCCTTATCAGATTCGTTGTATCTCCCGACGTTGGACTCGAGGACGCAGAGCTTGCGGCTACCCTTATCCAGAACGAGGCTCATCCCGACGCGAACATCATCTGGGGTGTTGGCTTCGACGAGGATCTTGAGGACGAGATGCAGATCACCATTATCGCTACCGGCTTCGATAAGAAGGACGAGGATAAGGATGATAGCGTTTGGAATACGCTCATCGGCGGCAACATCAAGAACAAGTAATATACATTTTAATTTCAAAAGACCTTTTGCGATTGCAAAAGGTCTTTTTGTTATCTATATAAATTGGAGTTTAGCGATTTCTTATATGTACTTTTCTTGCCACCAGCTGCAAGAAAAGTACGAAAAGAAAAGCCGCACGGAGGATAGGGGCGGGTTCTAAAAATCCGCAAAAGACGACATTAAAAATCAAATCAAAGGCGGATTTTTTGAACAGCCCCTCCCCCGTGTCCCCCAACCCAATGGGTTGATAAGGTAGAGTAAAGATTATAGCCATATTTTAGTTTTAAGTTCAACAAGGCTTTCCCTTTGGGAAAGGTCGCTTCGCGACAAAGCTGTAAGCTTTAATAAGATCACGGCTACAGTTCGTAATTATAAGAGGGTTTTCTCTTTATATAATTAACAATCTCTTTTTGTCGGCAAAGCCGACAGGAGAGAGGTTTCTTAAGGGGAGAGGATGTCGCAGGGCGAGAAAATGCGGCATGTTCGCTTTTTCTCGTACAAGACCCTCTCCTCTTAAGCGGCGTTTCTTTTATAACTTTTCTTGTCGCTGGTGACAAGAAAAGTTAATAAACTTACACCATCTGCCGTCTCATTTTTTCAAGCGCGCCTTTTTCAAGCCTTGACACCTGAGCTTGTGAAATGCCGATCTCGCTTGCTATCTCGGTCTGGGTCCTGTTTCCGTAATATCTCATACCTATTATAGTCTTTTCTCTCTCGGTCAACTGATTTAAAGCCTGCGTCAGAGCAATATGCTCAAGCCAGCGCTCGTCTCCCGACCCTGTGTCGCTGAGCTGATCTATAACGTAGAGCGAATCCCCGCCCTCACTGTAAACAGGCTCGTATATTGACATAGGGATCGCAATAGCCTCCATAGCTCTCGTTACCGCTTCCCTCCCAACACCAAGCTTGCTTGCTATCTCGTCAGAGGTCGGCTCGCTCTCCTTCTCACCCTGAAGCTCCTCTCTCGCCTGAAGCGCCCTATAAGCAAGATCTCGCATCGAGCGACTGACCCTGACACTTCCGCTATCCCGAAGATACCGCCTAAGCTCTCCAAGTATCATCGGCACCGCGTAAGTGGAGAATTTCACGTCCATTTCCACATTAAAACGGTCTACCGCCTTGATGAGTCCCAAGCAACCGACTTGAAACAGATCGTCTGCATTTTCTCTTTTGCCCGCAAAACGGCGTATGACCGACAAAACAAGACGCAGATTGCCGTTTATCAGCTCCTCCCGCGCCTTTTCATCTCCCGTTCTCGCGCGTAAAAGCAGTTCTTTTTTTTCGCCCTCGCCAAGCACACACAGCTCGGACGTATTGACTCCGCATATTTCAACCTTATTATAATACATTTTTATGGGCGACCGAAAACAGAATCTCGGTCACTTCCTTTCATAATTTCGCATCGAAGGAGATTTTCTCCGATAACAAAATTATTCCCTACCGCTATCTGCAAGATACAGATATACTCGGTAGGGATTTTTTTCAAATTATTCGGTTTTTAAATATTGGATCAATCGTGAAACTCCGAAAAATCGAGGTCGCCATCCTCTCGCGCCGTCGCCTTTGAGGGTGTTGTAAGATCAATGACCGCTTTCTCCATTTTTACGGCAGTTCCCTCGTTGAGTATTGCAAACAGTACGCTAAGCTTTGCGTCAAGATTGGTGGCGCTTCCGAATTTTACTTGATATTTCAGGTCGTAGATAAGCGTTATGTCGAATTTTTCGTCAAGGACGATCCCGTCGGTCTGATCCAAAAATCCGCTTTCACTCTCCTTAAGATGCTTAAGAAAATCTGTGGCATAGTCATAAAATCTCGGCTCCTTGACCTCATAAAGAGGCTCTCCCTCGGCATCGGTCTCCTCCACCGTGTCATAAAACACCAGACACTTGCCAAGCTCAGGCTCTCTTACCTCGGGCAGGATAACGTACGCCGCGCCGTATGCCGAATATTTAGATCGCTTTGTGCTTATATCTAACACGCGGAGATTTTCGTCAATGGCATAGTATTTTTCGCCTATCTTGGTGTAAAAATCAAGCTTTTTCACCTTAACGTCTATTTTAAGCTTGCCGAATAGAGTTTTGACTATCTTGATCTCTCCTACCAGTGGAAGCTTGTCCCTTATCGATCTTTTTATAGCGAAGGAGGGGTGCAAAAGCATCAGATCGCCCTCACCGACATCTGCCGCCTCAACGATATCACCCTCGTTGAACATATCCACGTCGCCCGAGACCTCGATCTGTCTAACGGGCGTCAGAAAAATGACTAAGCCTAAAAGCAGTACCACCGCCAATGCGATAGGAGCGCCGATGATTATTCTTTTGGCGTTTTTCTCGCCAAATCGCATGAAAAGTCCCGCGCGAAGTCCTACGAGAATATCTCTCGCCAACTGCGCCGCGCGGCTCTGATTCTTTTTCATCTCGGCTCACCTCTTTTCTGACAACGCTTTTTTGATTATTTCTTTTCTGTCATAACCTTTTTTATTTCATCGTAAATAATACGGTTTGCGTCGGGCTTGGCAAAAGATGTGATCTTTTGTTCAAGCGAATTTCTCTTGCCCTTGTCGTTCAACAGCTCCTCAACCACCTCTGCAAGCCTGCCGCTCTCAAACTCGCTTTCTTCAACGAGAGCGCATCCGCCCTTATCGTATATAGCCTTGGCATTTTTATACTGATGGTTCAAAGCGACGAAGGGCGAAGGAACTAACACTGCCGCCTTCGAGAGAAGCGCAAGCTCGGACACCGTCATAGCTCCCGCGCGGGAAATAACGAGATCCGCTCTCGCCATTCTTACATCCATATCGTATATATAGTCAACAAGCTTTATATTCTTCTTTTCGCTAAGCCCCTTCTGATCAAAAACAGACTTCAACTCCTCATAATCACGCTTACCCGCTGCGTGATAAAACTCGGTATCGGGATATTTGTCGGCAATCTCAAAAAGCATATCGGCAACGGCTCGGTTAAGGGTCTCCGCGCCCAGAGAGCCGCCGAAGATCAGGACGCTTTTATCAAAGCCGCGAGCGATCTCATCACCGCCCTCTCTCTTTTTCTGACCGACTACTTGGGGATTTCCCACGTTAATTATCTTTTTGGCTCTCTTGATCGACTTCGCGGTTGACTCAAAATTAGTCATAACGCAATCGATCTTGGGAGCAAGCTTTAAGACCGCCTTGCCCGGGATAGCGTTGGACTCGTGAACGATAGTGGGAATTCCCATCTCCGCGCCCGCGTTAAGCACGGGATAGCAAGCAAATCCGCCCGTGCCGATGATCACGTCGGGCTTGAATTCATTGATTATAGCCTTTGCCTCTCCCTTTGACTTTATCATTGAGATCAAGGTCAGAACATTCTTGGGGTTGTATATCTTGTAGGAATGAAGAATATTGACACGGTATAGCTTTTCATAGCCCGCTCTCGGAACAAGATCCTGCGCCTTGTCTCTTGCAAGACACGAGCAAACAAACGCGATCTCAGAGTCCTTGTCATATTCCTTTATAGTATTTGCAATAGCGATAGCGGGGTTTACGTGACCCGCCGTTCCGCCACCTGTCATAAGTACGCGCATATTAACCTTTCCGCAGGACTCTGCCCTGCACCCGCAACGTAGTTTTTAATTTTAAAACGTTATTTTTTTACGTAAGAATATCTTGAAAGTGACAAAATAATGCCCATTTCAAATATCTGTATTACAAGGGCTGTTCCTCCCGACGAGAAGAACGGCAACGAGATGCCCGTGTTTGGCATTGAGTTGGTTACGACCGCTATATTCATTATGGTCTGAATGGCTATCTTCGCGGTAAGTCCGTAGACCACGAGAGAGGAAAACTTGTCGGGACATCTCCCCGCTATCCTGAACCCTCTCCAAAGCAGAAGCGCAAAAAGTACTATTACTACCGCAGCTCCCACAAATCCAAGCTCCTCGCAGACTATGGAAAAGATAAAGTCGTTTTGCGGCTCGGAAACGTAACCGAATTTCTGTCGGCTGTTTCCAAGACCGACTCCAAAAAGTCCGCCCGAACCGATGGCGTTAAGTCCTTGAAGCGTTTGCCATGCCGAGCCTTGAGGGTCGGCTTTTTCTATAAAGAGCCAAGTCATAACTCGCTCCTGCGCGTAATCCGAAACCAGAAGCACCACCGATACTACGATAGCGCCCGCGCCGCAGATCATAGCCATCCACTTTTTTTGCGTTCCGCCGATAAACATGATCAAAAGACCGAGCAGACCGATAATTATAAGACCTGACAAGTGCTTTTCAAGCATAACAAGTCCGCAGATCACGGCAATAACGGCTACGGGATAAAGTACTCCGTATCTGAAATGTCCGCCGAAGCGTTGAGACATTTCGATCTTTTTCTCATATTTTGACATTATCAGCGCAAGAACAAGCACCACCGCCACTTTTGATATTTCGGAGGGCTGAATGGTAAGAGGGCCGATAGCGATCCATCTTTGCGCTCCGCCGCCCGTATCACCTATCACGAGAACGGCTATAAGCAAAATGACCGAGCCTATGTACGCCGCAATTCCGAACACTCGCCACAGCCACGGGCGCGCGAGGATCACGAAAGGAGTAACAAACGCCACGCCCAAGGCAAGAAATCCTATGTGACGCTTCAAATAATACAGACTGTCGCCCATATATTTCTCTCCTGTGAAGGAGCTTGCGCTATACGCCATCACCGCTCCGAAAAGCGCGATAGCTATTACGATTATGAGAAAATAAATGTCTATTCCCCCTCGGACAAGCGCCTTTTCATCACGCGACTCATCCTTGGGTTCGTGTATCGGTTGGAGATATATAGGATCGTTCTTTTCAAGATCCTTTTCGTATATGTCATTCAGCTTTTCAGCACCGCGACGCAGAAAAAAGCCTTTTTTCTTATATTTAGGATCCTTTTGAGCCATTTTTGATCTCCTTTCCGAAAATTTATTGATAAAAAACCGTTTCGGCTTCCTTTAAAAGTTGAGGACCGCTCCGAGAACGCCTACGGCGCAAAGCAGAGCCGATATGGCACTAAACACCGCGACTATCTTGACCTCGCTCCAATCCATAAGTTGAAAATGGTGATGAACAGGCGCTTTTTTGAAAAATCTCTTGCCCTTTGAAATCTTGAAATAAACTCTCTGCCAAAGGCTGGAAAGCATCTCAAAAATGAATACCATGGACATGATTATTACGGAAAAGAGCTGTCCCTCGCTAACGGCGCAACCCATAATGATTCCGCCTATAAAGAGCGAGCCTGTGTCACCCATAAATATCTTTGCGGGATAACGGTTGAACACGAGGAAGCCGAGCAGTGCGCCCAAAAGCATAGCGCCCGCAAGACCCGTATATCTTGACCCCGTTATGACCGCCATTACTACAAGTGCTATCGCCACGGTAGCGCCTATTGAGGACGCAAGACCGTCGATTCCATCGGTAATATTGGTGCTGTTGACAAAGCCAACCATGACCAACAGATAAAGAGGATAAGCAAACCATCCAAGGTCGAGGGCAAAGTTAATAAAGGGTATCTTCAGCGCGGTGGGAAGATTGTCGGTCATTCCCATCATGCAAAGATAAGCCGCCGCAAAGGTGATCTGAAGTATAAGCTTCTGAAGTTCTGAAAGTCCCTCGTTTTCCTTTTTGACAAGCTTTTTGTAGTCGTCAATAAAGCCGATAAGACCGTTTGAAACGCCAAGACAGAGGGTCAACGCAAAAGGAATAAGCGCTTTATTGCTGTTTTCTCCCATAACGCCGCACTTTTCAAGTATCACCCAGACAAGAGCGACTGTGAGAAAAGCGATTATAAAGCAAATTCCTCCCATGGTGGGGGTTCCCGATTTGCCTGCATGCTCCTTAACGTACATATTTATCGGTTGATTCAGCTTTTTTGCGCGAAGCACGGGCAGGATCAATCTCGTAGACAATACCGTAAGTAAAAATACCGCCAAGCAAAGTATTATCGCTTCTATACCTATTATACGATTAAAATCAAGGCTTGTCAATTCATTTATGAAATTATAAAACATCGTCTGTCTTTCCTTCTCGTTGATTTTTTGATTTTCAGCACCTTATCAGAATACCAAACTAATAACATCCTCAAGCTTCACCGATCGGCTTGCTTTAAAGAGGATCGCGTCGCCGTCCGTCAGCTTTTCCTTTATAATTGCGGCAAGCTTCTCCTTGCCGTCCGCTTCTTTGACCGATACCGCGCGATCTTCATCCATACCCGACGAAATAGCCGCATCGGCAATAAGCGCGCCCGACTCGCCAAGAGTAAAGAGCAGGTCAACGCCCTTTTCGGCAAGATATTTTCCAACGCTTCTGTGAAGAGAGTCGGAATTTTTGCCAAGCTCCTTCATGTCTCCCAGCACCGCGATCCTTTTCCCTTTGACGGAAACCGAGGAAAGCGTATCTATCGCAGCCATCATCGATTCGGGGGCGGCATTGTAGCAATCGGCAAGCACCGTTACGCCGTCCTTCCCATAAATATTCATTCGCATATTGCCTGCCTTGTATGAAGCAAGACCGTCTCTTATACTTCGCTCGTCAGCTCCGAGAAGATGCGCCGCCACCGCCGCAAAGGCGGCATTATAGGCAAAATGCTTACCTATAAGCGAGATCTTGAGATCATAGAACGACTTGTCGGCAAAATAAAGATCAAAGCAACTTCCGTTCCCGTCAACTCTCACATTGTCGATCCTGACAGAGCAATTTTCGCCAAAGCCGACGTATACGGTATCGTATCTGTCAGAATAATGATCGGCTAACAGAGGCTCGTCGCCGTTCAGCAAAAGATAGCCACCGTCAACTATTCCCTCGCCTATTTCAAGCTTGGCTCGAGTGATATTTTCTCTCGTGCCGAGATATTCAAGGTGAGACGAGCCGATATTCGTGACCATACCTACATAGGGCGTTGCCGCATTGGTCATACGTCTGATCTCGCCAAAGCCGCTCATTCCCATTTCAAACACCGCCGCCTCATGGTCACCTGTCGCCTCCATAAGCGACATCGGCATACCGATAACGCTGTTGAAATTGCCCTGTGTAAAGTATGTGTTGTATTTCTTGTTAAGAATAGCCGCGCAAAGCTCCTTGGTGGTGGTCTTGCCGACGCTGCCCGTAATAGCCACGGTCAAGATCTCGCGTCCCTGACGGTAGCCTCTGGCGCAGTCAACAAATGCGTCTATGGAATTATCTACCACGACGTAAGCCACACTCTTACCCGAAATGTTGGTAGGCACGTACTCGCAAAGGACGCATCGGCAACCCTGCTCTATAGCCTTAATTATATAATCGTGTCCGTCGACCCTCTCACCGCGAGTGGCAACGAACATGGTGTTCTCATCAGCCTCTCTTGAATCGGTGCAGATATATTCAAAGCTGTTTCCCGCCTCGCCTGTAAAATCGTAAAGCTCGCCGCCGCAATAGCGCGCGACGTCAGACATATCAGATTTAGACATACCAAGCTTTATTTTCATAGGATACCTCTCTCTCGGATTTTTGCGTCTTTTTTCGTGTCTTCGCTTAAGTGTAATATTTAGTGATCAGCTCGGTGACGATCTCTCGCTCGCAAAAGCGTCTTTTGCCGTCACTTGTGATCTCGTATTCCTCGTGTCCCTTACCCGCAAGCAGAATGACGTCTCCTTCTCTTGCGTTTTTGATAGCGTACTCAATCGCCGCCCTGCGATCCTCAATGACCGTATACGGCGCGCCGTCATAGCCTTTTATTCCTGTCAATATGCCGTCGATTATATCCGACGTTTTCTCGCTTCGGCTATTATCCGCGGTGATTATCACAAAATCCGCCATCTCCACCGCTATCTTGCCCATGTGAGGACGCTTTCCTCTGTCGCGGTCGCCGCCGCAACCAAAGACCAAAACTATTCTTTGCTCTGATGTAACGAACCCTCTGACAGTGCGAAGAAGATTTTCAAGAGCGTCGGGGGTGTGTGCGTAATCAACATATACGTTAAACTCCACGTTTTCGCGCGGTCTTAAGCGTTGAAGCCTGCCGTCAATACCCGAAAAATGCGCCAGTCCGTCCTTTATGTCTTTTGCAGAGATACCGAGTTGCCTTGCAACCAGCGCCGCCTGCATAGTATTCATCACGTTAAAACCACCCGGCAGCGGTGAGCGTACCCGAAGCCGCAGATCGGGGTGAGTAAGCTTGTATTCTATCCCGCGCTCTCCGTAAAGATGGATGTCCTCGGCGGCGCAGCCCGTCTCGCGGCACTCTGCCGTGCAAAGCGTTGCGGGTATATTTATGTTATCGGCAAGAATTCTGCCGTATCTGTCATCGTAATTTATCACCGCCCGTCGGCTCTGACTAAACAGCTTTGATTTGGAGGCAAAATAGCTCTCCATATTTTTGTGAAGATCAAGATGATCCTCCGTAAGATTAGTAAAGACCGACACCTCAAAGGTTATGGGAGCGACCTTATCAAAGACAAGGGCGTGGGACGTGACCTCCATGATCGCGTATTCGCATCCGTCCTCTGCCACCTCACTTAAGATCGCGTAAAGCTCCTCGGGGTCGGGTGTGGTCATATTCGCCTCGGGATTTCGACTTCTTATAGAGATCTCTCTCAAATGTGTTCTGCAGCCCGTAGTTCCGATCAAGGCGCATTTTTTCCCCGAGCGAGTCAATATTTCATATATCAAGCGGCTGACCGAGGTCTTTCCGTTAGTCCCCGTCACCCCGATCATTTTCAAGTTTTTGTGTGGTTCAGAATACCACGCTGCGAAAAGATAGGACATTATCTTTCGCGTGTTTTCGCAGACGATAATTGGAATGAGAGTATTTTCCACATCGACTCTGCCTTCATTTACCGCTCGCCTCGATAGCACCGCGGCGACGGCACCTCTTTTTATTGCCTCGGGTATATAAGCGTTTCCGTCGGCGTGAAGCCCCTCTATTGCTATATAGAGGTTGCCCGGCTCCACGCGCGACGAATCGGGACAAATTCCCGTGATCTCAACATCCATCGCGGCATCCGTACCGCCACCTGAGACCGAATTTAAACTTTTAAGTAATTCTGTAAGACGCATCCTTACCTCCGAAAAATATAAGTATCAAGACATTATATTTTTCTTTGGCTGAAAAAATGCGGAGCAGACGAAGCGGAAGTCGGAAAATGCTATCCGTCGTTTCCCTCGTCCCATGAATAATCGTTGTCGTAGTCGTAATCTCCGTCGTCGTCAAGATGTCTGAAGGTCACGTTTATGACCGTTCCGACAGGCACCTCGGTTCCGGGTGCTATATCCTGCGCCACAACGTAAGCGCCCTTACCTGTCATGTAGTTCTTGGTTCCCGTTATCTTGATGTTAAGTCCGAGATTGAGCAGTGTTCCGTTAGCCGCATACGCGGTGGTCTTTTCGCTGACAAGATCGGGGACCTTGACCGTCTTTCTGTCATTCACCGCCTCGTCGGTGGTGTAGAGATAGATAGTAGCCGAGCCTCGCTCAAGCTGACTTCCCGGCGCAGGAGATTGAGCCTTTACCCTTTCGCCGTTACCGATTACCTCGACCTTAAAGCCCATATTCTGAGCAAATTCGGTAGCGCCCTGCACTCCGCTCTGTATAAGGAAGGGAGCGGTGATGGTCTGCTTGTTCAGATCCTCCTCGCTATACTCGGCTTCAACTCCGTAGTACGGCAATATTTCTTCAAGCAGATTGCCGACGTAAGGTGCGGCGATCGTACTTGCGTAAAGCACGCCCTCGGTAGGCTCGTCAACTAAAATAAGGGTCGAAATTTTGGGATCCTCCGCAGGCGCGTATCCAACGGTCGAGCAAACGTAAGGGATATAACCCTCGCGCTTTGTATCCTTTTTTTCACTGGTTCCGGTCTTTGCCGCAACTCTGTATCCCGCGACGTAAGCGTTTTTCGCGCCGCCGTCACCCGAAACGCCGTCCTCAAGGACAGCCGAGACCTTTCTTGAGGTCGCCTCGCTTATGACCTGACGGCGAATATTGGTTTCGTACGAATAGATAACGTTGCCCTCGTTATCGGTGATCTCTTTAATAAAATGAGGTGTTACGAGATAGCCTCCGTTTGCCACCGCGTTGATAGCGGTAAGGTGAGCTATGGGAGATATTTTGAAGTTCTGACCAAAGGATGCCACCGCAAGGTTCAGATCGCTGAGCGACGATTCCACAAAATCCTCCTCGCTCCAGAAGGTAACGCCCTTGGTAGTAACGCTCTCTCCAGAAATATCTATACCGCTCTTTTCAAAATATCCGAAGGTCTCAAAATAATTAAGGTATCTTTCAGCGCCTATCTTAGCGCCCATGGTCATAAGAGCGGGATTGCAGGACTGCTGAAGTCCGCGAGCGAAGGATACGCTTCCGTGACCCTTGTGATAGTGACAGTGGATCTTTTGTCCCAAAACGGTTTGCGATCCCGTACATGTGACGAAGCTGTTGTCGTTGTCATTGACGAGATTTTCCTCGTACGCCATAGCCGCGGTTATGACCTTAAAGGTAGATCCGGGCATGTACATTTCGTTGACCGCCTTGTTGAGCCATGAACCCATCATAAGCTCCATTTTAAGCTTTTCTTCAAATGTGTCGTAGTCGGGGAAGGTCTCCTTGACCTGACTTGCCTTTTGATCTGTCGCACCGCAGAAAAGCTCAAGGGCATATTGCTTATATTCCTCGCTGCCCTCCTTAAAATTGCAGGACTTCAGCTTGGCGCACGCCTCCTGCCAGATAGCCTGACATTGATAATTCAATTCTCTGGGATCGTTCAAGTCGTAGTTGGGATAGACCGCCATAGCGAGTATTGCTCCCGTCTCACAGTCCATAACTATTCCGCAGGCGCGGTTCTTTCCGCCCGACTCGTGGTAGGTGGTCTTGAGCTGCTCCTCAAGCTCCGCCTGAATGTATACGTCTATGGTAGTAGTAATATTATAACCGTCGATAGCGGGAATGTAGCTTTCGTAATCGTAAACAAGCTCGTTTCCGAAGGAGTCTTTGGCTCCGATGTACTTTCCGTCTGTTCCCGAAAGTATCTCGTCGTATTGATATTCAAGACCGTAAAGTCCCTCGCCGTCTCCTCCCGTAAAGCCGAGAACATGACAGGCAAGCTCGTTATAAGGATAATATCTCATGCTTGTGGCTTGAAGGTGCAAAAGCGCCATGTCGTCTATTTCGCTTTCAAGCATAAAGGCTCTAACGGCATCGGCTTCGACCTCGCTTATGTTTCTGGCAAGAGTTCTGTCCTTGTATTTTGTGTACCCTGCCTCTTTCATTACCGCGTCGTAGCTGACACCGAGAGTATCTATCGCCTCTATTCCCTTGGCGATGAGGTCGGCATAGTCAACTCCGTCCTCCTGACTCTTTCTGCTTATTGCCGCAGGGTCAAGAAAAAGACGGTAGGTGGTCACGTTGGTAGCGATAACTATTCCGTTGGTGTCGTATATATTTCCTCGGTCAGCGCTTACCGTGGTCTCCTGAGTTATCTGATCTATTACCTTTTGCTGAAAATCGTCGAACTGAAAGGTCTGATATATAAATATTCTCAAAGCAAGGACTAAAAACAGCACGCTCATTATTATACATAACCAGCCTGCCCGCGACCTTACTTTTTTGCCGGGCGTTCCGCCTTCCATAATAATCTCTCCTTTCAAATAAGCATTTTCTATACGGATAAAGCCCTTTTTGAGCCTTTTCCAAATAGAAATTTCTATACGGATAAAGCCTTTTTTGAGCTTTGTCCAAATAAGATTTTCACATCAGTATATGTCTTGTATATGCGAGTTATTACCTTAAAATAACCCCTAAAAATCATTTTAGGGGCGAACTGCGTCGCCCATTTGTACAAGTCGTACTCGGCGGGAGAGAGCAATTCGTCCCTAAAAAGAACGGTAAGACGCCCGACTGTTGTCGCGGTCAATCGGACACAAGACCGATCGCCTTCAAAATCGTTTTCAAAAAAGAATCTTCGCCGTTACCCTTATCGAAAAGCTTTATTTCTTCATCTTCGGTAACGTCGAGAAATTTTGACGTAGCATAGCTGCCGTTGATCATATTATACTCCTCGATCGCGATCCTTTGGATGTCAAGCATATTATTTTTCTCAACCAGCTTTCCTTCAAGATCCTTTTTGGACTCCTGAAGCTGCTCGATCTGATATTCGAGCTTGCTAATGTCACCCGAGGCGCGGCTTACCATAACCGAACTGCACACCACAAGCAGAAGCGACAAGGTCACTACCGCCAGCACAGGAAGGACTGACTTGGGAAATCTTTTTCTTTTTCCCTCTACCACTTCCTCCTCAAACTGCTTGCGGACCTCGTCAACGATAAATCCCTTGACAAATCCGCTCACAAGAATTTTAGTGCGTCTTTTTATGGCAAGCCACAAAGCTTTTTTTGGCGGTTTACCCGATTCCTGCACACTTTTACCCGCCTCCGCTTCTTCATACTCCTTTTCCGCGCGAGAGTAGAAGTGCGGCATTTTGTAGCCTCTGAGATCTTTATAATAAGCGGCAAAGTCGTCTGAACTCATATAAGCCTTGCCGTCTATTTTCATAGTTCTGTATTTGTCGTCCTTTGCAGATACGCTTTCAAACTCGATTCCCAGCATTTCCGCGTTTTTACGTATTTCTGCGCTTCTTTCTGCTGAAAGTCCGGTCTTGATGCCGCGATTTTTGAATTTTTCGCAGAGCATATCAATATACAGCGCTCCGATGTCTATACCGCCATAACTTCCCGTCATAGGCTCCGCCATGGCGGCAGCGACTCTCGCTCCCGTCTTTTTCATCGACTTCCTCCGTTTTTCTCGGGCAATCGACTACATTCGACGATGAACGCGCGCCGTTTGCCTTATATTTTCTCCGCTACGCGGAGCTTTGCGCTTCTTGAGCGCGGATTTTCTTCAAGCTCGACTTCACTCGGAAGTATCGGCTTTCTTGTGATCACGTTTACTTGAGGTTTTCGTCCGCAAACGCACACCGGCAACGATCTCGGACAGTTGCATCCGCTTGCCAGATCCGCGTATGTCTGCTTGACTATTCTATCCTCCAGAGAATGGAAGGTGATTATAGCCACCCTTCCACGGGGATTTAGTATTTTCACCGCATCCCTTATAGTCGGCTCGATAGCATCAAGCTCGCCGTTGACCTCAATGCGTATCGCCTGAAAGGTTCTCTTTGCGGGATGGTGACCGCCCTCCCTCGCCGCCGCGGGGATAGCGCTCTTTATTATATCCACGAGCTGACCCGTGGTCTTTATTTCTTCCTTTTCACGGAATTTGACGATCGCCGCCGCGATCTTAGGGGCAAATCGCTCCTCTCCGTAGTTGTATATGACCCTTTTGAGCTGATCGGCGCTGTAGGTATTGACTACCGTGTAGGCATCAAGCTCGTTTCGCCTGTCCATTCGCATGTCAAGTGGTGCGTCGGTATTGTGAGTAAAACCGCGCTCGGGAGTGTCGAGCTGATAGGACGAAACGCCAAGATCAAGCAGGACTCCGTCGATCTTGTCAACTCCAAGCATCTCGCAGCTCTCTTTTATAGACGAAAAATTATTTCTTACAAACGTTACCCGATCGCTGAAGTCGCGAAGTCGCTCTGTCGCCGCCGCGATCGCCGCGTCGTCACGGTCAATGGCGATCAGCCTTCCGCCCGCGTTAAGCCTTTTGACTATTTCAAGCGAGTGACCGCCTCCGCCCGCTGTGCCGTCAACGTAAATACCGTCAGGCTTTATGCAGAGCGCCTCGATACATTCGTCAAGCAACACCGAACGGTGTGAAAAATTTATTTTTTTCTCCATCGTCAAAGCCCCAATCTTTCAAGCTCCGCGCGGATCTCGTCGGCATCCTCGCCCTCGATCTCGGCTCTGTAATTCTTAAGTGACCAGATCTCGCAGTAATCGCTGCATCCCACCACTACGGCTTCTTTTTCGATCTCGGCATAGGACAGAAGCGATGGAGAAAGAATAATTCTTCCCTGAGAGTCGGGAGATACCTGCGCCGCGTTTCTGTGAAGATAACGAAGCACCTTTTCGGCAACGCGTCTTTCCTGCGTTCTTATGGGAGCGAGATATTCCTGCCATCCGTCAAGCGAATACATCTTGAGAATGGGACCGCGAATGTCACGAACTACCATAAACGTCTCTCCAAGCTCGTCTCTGAATTTAGAGGGGACGAATATTCGATTTTTAGAATCAACACTATGTTCAAATTCACCCGTAAACATAGAAATACCTCCTTTCCCGCTTGCAGTGTTGAAAGCATTGGAGTCAACAGCGAAATGTTCACCATATTTCTCTACTTTTGCTCCATTTCTCACCACTGCGATGTTAATATTATAATATACACTGACAAATTAATCAAGAGGTATTTTTAAAAATAAAGATAAATCGTTCAGTTTTTTAAATGTTTTTTCTCTTTTTGTGTGATTTTATGCCTAGTTCAACCTCAAAAATCATCGATTTGATGACTTTTTACAATTCTTTTCAAGTTCTTACAATAATTTCCATATAATGTTTAGGTGTAGAAAAACCCGCCTGCGCAAAGCGCAAGCGGGTAAATGGAGCCGAGGCTCGATTTATTATTTATTACCAAATTTTATCGGGAAGAACTATCTCATCAAAGAGAGGGCTGATAACATAAATGCCATCCTCATCGATAACTCCGTATTTGCCGTCGGAATACGCCACCGCGTATCCGTCATCAAAAAATGTACATCCGTCAGGAAGACTATATCCGTAGGAATTGGGAACTGCGTCGAATATCGGCTGAATAGCACCTTCACCGCTAAGATCGACGTAACCGTATTTATCATCAACAAGCACTGCCGCAAGACCGTTCTTGGCGAAATCTGCCACTTCCTTGAACTGAGGATCAACTATCTGCTTTCCGGAAGAGTTAACATATCCGTAAACACCGTTTTCTTCTACCCAAGCGCCGCCGTTGACAAAATCACCTACAGAGTCGTATCCATATCTCGGATTGACGAGCAGATCTCCCGTCTTGGTTATGAAGCCCCAACTATCACCCGCTCTGACAGCGGCATAGTTCTCGTGGAAATCTCTCGCATCCGTGTAACCGGGACTCACGACATACTTACCCTCGTCGTTGATGTATCCATACTTTCCGTCAAGTTTAATTCTCGCCATACCGTCCGAGAAATCTGCGGCATAATCAAACTGAGGCTGGACAGCCATTTTACCGTCAGCGCCTATATAGCCGAATTTTTCTGCCATCATTACAACTCCAAATCCCTCTTTGATGTTGGATGCGTAGTCATATTGAGGATTGACCACATATTCGCCGCTGTTATCTATGTATCCCCACTTGCCGTCGTCGCAAACAGGCGCCAAGCCTTCTGTAAAGAAGCAGCTCTGTCGCAAAATGATGCTCAGATCCGAATTCGCTCTGAATACCGTTTCGCCATCTTGATTGATGTAACCGTATTCATCGTAGTCGAAAGCGACCAGTGCAAGCCCTACATCTTTTTGAAAAGGAAATGCAATTTCAAATTGAGGAGATATAACTACATTACCCTCCGCATCGCAGTATCCGTACAGATCGTCCTCCAGCATTAAGTGCAAGGAGCTGTCAAAATCGTAATCCATTTCGAACATAACTTCGACCATAATCTCGGCATATCCCGAAAGATAAACAGACGAATCATCGTCAAACGAGGCAAGAACCTCTCCTTCAGGGTCAATAATGCTGATCTCATCGTTTCGCTCCACCAAAGCATAGCCATCGGCAAAAGGCAATGCGCTGTCATACTCCGCCACGATAACAAAATTGCCATCTTTATCCACATATCCATACTCATCTTCCATTTTCACGGGGAGCAAGCCTTCATTGAAAAGGTTGTTTTCAACCTCGTTAAGACCGAGAGCGTCCATAAAAGAATCAACTAAGCCCTCTATCGCGCTACAAGATGAGAGCGCCAGAACCGTCAAAGCCGCCGTAAGAAATAAAGCTATTCTCTTTTTCATAATGATACTTCCTTTCTCGAAAAGCAAATATTATCTAACATTTTCAGTATAACACACAACAAATAATTTGTCAACAGTATATTTATATAATTACGCACATAATTACTCGCAGCAAAAAAAGACGGAGCCGATCAAGCTCCGTCTTTTTTTAGTTAAGATCATACTTTTTTACACGCACGAACAGTGACTTAAAAGCCTTATAATTAAAAGGGATCAGCGGATAGAGATAGCTTCTTTTCTTGTTCACCGTTTCGTTGGTAGCTATGAGAATAACTATCAGCAAGGAGCCTCCGATAAATCCCCACAAGCCGAATATCGCCGTCAGGATAAGCAACGTTATTCTCATAAATTTAAAGGCATAACCAAGCTCGTAGCTTCTCTGGGTAAAGTTTGCTATCGCCACAAACGCCATATACAGTATGACCTCGGGTATCAGCCATCCGATGCTGACCGCAAAGTCACCGAGGATAAGCCCTCCCACAACGGAGAGCGAATTGGACAACATATTGGGTGTGTTAAGAGACGCCATTCGCAATCCGTCAATAATAAACTCTACTATTAATATCTGAGCGATTATCGGCAATCTTCCCGTTTCTCTTGGTATGATAAAATCGAGCCACGGCGGCACGAAGCTCTGATGAGTTATGAGCAGATACCATAGCGGGACAAGATAGAGTGCCAGCAAGAAAACCACGTGTCTTACTATGCGGATATAGGTTCCCGTCAAGGGTGGAAAATAAAAATCGTTGGTCTCCTGCATAAAATCAAAGATCGATGTTGGCATCACCATAGCATCGGGAGAATTGTCGCAAAGAATGACCACACTTCCCTCCAAGATCTGCGCCGCCGCGCTGTCGGGTCGCTCGGTGTATCTTATCTTCGGAAACGGATTGTACCATTTCTTTTTAATGAGACACTCCGCCAAGGATTCATGCCCAAGAGTCAAAGAGTCGGTTTTAATATTTTTCAGCTTTTTTTTAAGCTGCTCGACGTACGCAAGATCGGCTCTATCCTTCATATAACATATAACCACGTCGGTCTTTGACGAGCCGCCTACCGTCAGATAGCTCATAGTCAGCTCGGGATTGCGTATGCGTCGGCGTATCAGCGCAGTGTTAAATATGAGGGTCTCGACAAATCCGTCCCGCGCTCCGCGCATTACCTTGTCCCCCTCGGGTTCGCCCGTCTCGCGAGCGGGATAGGTTCGCGCATCTATAACTATTGCGTATTCGCCGAAGCTCGAGCCAAGCATAAGAGTTGCGCCCGACATTACCATCTGTATCATTCCGTCAAGCTCGTTTGCGAAATCGGTCTCAACGTAAGGGACGTGCGCGCGCAAAAATTCCTCTACTATAAGCCGAGCAGGCTTGTTGCAGTCATCTTCTTGCGGCGCGCCGTCCGCACTTCCTCCAAGTCCCTTAAGTGAAAGCAGATACAACATAAGCTTTGACATCACCACGTCCTTGACAAATCCGTCAATATAATATAAAGTCAGCTCGTCTTTACCTACCGTCAACACCTTTTTGATAAGATCAAAATTATCATCAACTCGCAGTATCTCATCGATAAGCCTGACGTTGCGCGAATAGTCTCCCGTCAGCCGTCTCTTTTCTTCCATAATATATAAACACCGTCCCCTCTCGCCATCTTTATAACATCAATAGCGAAAAATATATTCAAAAATAGTATTATCATCCGAAAAAGAAAAATACGGCGACGGAAAGCTTCTCCGTAGCCGTAATTTTTTCTATATTTGTAAATAAATCAATTCAACTTAACAATATGTTTATTTTTCGACAAATTGTTGCATTATTCTTCTTTTTCAACATCTTTTTTCGCCTTGTTAAGCTCCATAAGCTCACTAAGGAAGTGTTCAACGTCGGTAAACTCTCTGTAAACCGAGGCAAAGCGCACGTATGCAACCTTGTCTCTCTCCTTTAGCTTGTCCATCACCATCTCGCCTATCTGCGCGGTGGTGACCTCCTTAGTCAGCGAGTTCTGAAGCTCATTTTCGATCTCGGTAACTATCTCGTCGGCGTTTACGGGACGCTTCTGGGTCGCCTTAAGCACGCCCGCAAGCAACTTTGTGCGGTCGAAAAGCTCGGTCTCTCCATTTTTCTTTATAACGAATATCTGCACTGACTCAAGCACCTCAAAGGTAGTAAATCTCTTTTGGCACTCAAGGCATTCTCTTCTTCTTCTGATACTGTTGCCCTCGGATACGGGTCTGGAATCCAGAACCTTGCTCTCGGTATGGCCACAAAAGGGGCATCTCATTGGTTTCTCCTCCACAACTTGAAAATTGGCATATATTGATAACATCCGATAAAATCAGCATATTTTACCATACATATAGTATATCACATTTTTTCTTATTTGTAAATAGCTTTTACAGTATTTCTGCCAAAACTGCCACAGCCGAGACTATATCCTCATGTCTTGCTCTGACGAAATTAACAAGAGCCAGATGCTCATAAGCCTTGTTTTCCGAATAGAGATAATCCGAAACGAAGGATATCCTTATACCTTGGGACAAAAGGACCTTTTCAAGATACTCGTCGTTTTTTTCGGTCTCAAGCCTCAGAAGCAGACCGAGTCCCGCGGTTGGACTTATTACCTCGATCCCGCAGTCAAGCTCCTTCAACGCCTCCACCGCAAGGTCACGCTTCTCTCTGTATCTCAGTCTCATTCTGTTGATATGCTTTTCAAAGTACCCCTCAGAGATAAATGCCGCAAGTGTATACTGCTCAAAGGACGGCACCGTGCAAGAATAGAAATTGAGACGGCGATCAAATTCGTCCATAAGGGCGCGAGGCAATATCATATAGCTGATACGGATAGATGGTGATATGGTTTCGGAAAATGTATTGATATATATCACTCTGTTCGTCTCATCCTCACCGAAAAGAGTTGGCACGGGCTTGCCGTCAAAGCGAAACTCACTATCGTAGTCATCTTCAATTATATAGCCTTCCCTCTCCGAGGCAAGTCTCAGAAGTTCTCGGCGGCGCGGCGCGGGCATGACCGCACCCGTGGGGAAATGGTGCGATGGCGAGATGTGAAAAACGTCCGCTTCTGGTGCTATATCGGGTATCATACCGTATTCGTCAATGGGTGTGGGGATATACGGAATACGGCAAAGCTCTAGTATCGACGCGATCTTCTTATATCCCGGATCTTCGATGGCATAAACCCTATCGCCCAATAGCTGAAGCAGAAGATTATACAGATACTCCGTTCCCGCCCCCACCACGATACAGTCGGGATCGGCGTACATTCCGCGGAAGTGAAAAAGATGATCGGATATAGCCTGACGCAGTTGCTTCACTCCGATACCGGGTACTCGGTTGAGCAGCTTCTCGTCCTGCTCCGAGAGTACTCTGCGCATAAGTCTTGACCACACCGAAAACGGGAAGAGCGAAGGATCGGGTGCCAACGAGGCAAGGTCGATCATAATAGCTTTTTGGGGATCATTCACCGACTTTTCGATAACTTTTTTTGCTTCTTCACGGTAATTGATAGCTTTTTTTCTATCTTCGCATGAAAATTCACCAAGGTCGGCGGCAAAATAACCTCCCCTCTGCCTTGATGTGATATACCCCTCGGACAAAAGCTGCTCATACGCATTTTGCACGGTTATAACACTGACACCGAGATGCTCGGCGAGAACCCTTTTGGACGGAAGCTTTTCTCTCGGCTTTATTTTGCCTTCTTTTATATCCTCACGGATGTTTATATATAAAAATTCGTAAAGCGGTCTGTCTCTTTTTTCTATATCGTAGGTCAGCATGATCTTTCCAATCTGGTATTAAAAAATTTGTATAAATTGGATATTTAAATAATACCAAAATCAATTATAATATATCCATCAGCATTTGTCAACGCTTTTTGATAAAAATTACCGTCCAAGAAAGGTATGTAAAAAAATGAAAAGAATTCTAACGATCCAAGACATCTCCTGCGTAGGAAAATGCTCGCTTACCGTCGCTCTGCCCATTATTTCGGCATTCGGTATCGAGGCGGCAATACTCCCCACCGCAGTACTCTCCACCCACACCCAGTTCAGCAAGTTCACCTTCCGCGATCTCACCGAGGATATCGCTCCCATCTGTAAGGTATGGAAGGACGAGGGCATAGAATTTGACGGCATCTACACCGGCTATCTCGGATCAAAGGAGCAGATCGATCTGGTGCTTGATATATTCCGCGATTTCGGCGAAGGAAAATTGAAGTTCGTTGACCCCGCTATGGGTGACAACGGCATCCTCTACAAGGGCTTTGACGAGGCTTTCGCTCACGAAATGGCAAAGCTCTGCGCTGCGGCTGACGTTATAGTCCCCAACCTGACCGAGGCTTGCTTTATGATCGACAAGCCTTATATAGCAAGCGGATACGACGAGGAGTACGTCAAAGATATCCTGCGCTCGCTGACCGATCTCGGCTGCAAAAAGGCAGTTTTGACGGGCATCGGATTTACTCCCGATAAGCTGGGCTGCTACGGCTATGACAGTGAGACCGGTGAGTTTTTCAGCGACTATAACGACAGAAAAGCTAAAAGCTTCCACGGCACGGGAGACATATTCTCCTCCGTCTGCTTCGCCTCCGTTATGAACGGAAAAACTCTCGCCGAAGCAAGCGCAGTCGCCGCAGATTTCGTCTGCGACAGCATCGATGCCACTATCAACGACGAAAAGCCGATCTGGTACGGCGTCAATTTTGAGAAGGTTTTATAATGTTTTTTGTGGGGAAGGGGAAACTTTTTTCGAAAAGTTCCCCCTTCCCCACACCCCATCCCTTTCAAAAGATTTCGCCCTAAAAAACGGATTGGTTTACAGTGAAGTAAATTTTTCTTTCGTTGATTTGTTTTAAGGATAAAACCATTATTTAACAAGCATGCCAAAAAAGCGAGTGGAAAAGGAGGTATATCGTACAAACGGCAATTAAATAATGAAGATTTTCTATTGACAAGTAAAAAAAAAGAGTGTATAATGTATCTGTGAAAATTTGTTTTTTCGGAGGAAGCAACATGAATGACGTTGTAAAGCAACTCTCTCTCATCGGCATCGTTCCCGTTATCAAGATCGAGAATGCGGATGATGCAAAGTCTCTCGCAAAGGCTCTTATCGACGGCGGACTTCCCTGCGCCGAGGTTACCTTCAGAACCGCTTGCGCCAAGGAAGCTATCGCTATTATCTCAAAGGAATACCCCGATATGATCGTGGGTGCAGGCACCGTGCTTACCAAGGCTCAGGTTGACGACGCAATCGAGGCGGGTGCGAAATTTATCGTATCCCCCGGTTTCAATCCCGAGATCGTCAAGTACTGCCAGAGCAAGGGATGTCCCATCGTTCCCGGCATCAACAATCCTTCGGGCATCGAGGCGGCTCTTGAGCTTGGTCTCAAAACCGTTAAATTCTTCCCCGCTGAGCAGTCGGGCGGTCTTGCTATGATCAAGGCTATGTCTGCTCCCTACGGCGGCGTAACGTTTATGCCTACCGGCGGCGTAAGCCCCGCAAACGTCAACGATTATCTCGCATTCAACAAGATCGTTTGCTGTGGCGGCTCCTGGATGGTCAAGCCTGAAATGATCGCGGCAGGCGACTTCGACGGCATCACCAAGCTTGTTCGCGAAGCAGTTGACACCATGCTCGGCTTTAAGTTCAAGCACATCGGCATCAATCCCTGCGGCGATACCGCGTCCGGCGCAGCGGCTACCCTCAAGAATTACTTCTCCTTTGACGCAAAAGAGACCTCCAAATCTATCTTCGCAAGTCCCGAGTTCGAGTTTATGAATGAGAAGGGACCCGGCACTAACGGTCACATCGCTATCCAGACTAACAACGTTGACCGCGCGGTATATCACCTTGAGCGTCGCGGTGTTAAGTTTGACTACTCCACCGCTACCTACGACGACAAGGGCAATATGAAGTTCATCTACCTTGCCGACGAGATCAACGGATTTGCATATCATCTTGTAAAATAATTTTTGATTAAATTTTGAAAGGATCTGAACAATTATGGCAAAGGTAATTACATTTGGCGAGCTTATGCTCAGACTTCAGCCCTACAACTACGAGAGATTCGTTCAGTGCGACCACGTTGAGTTTACATTCGGCGGCGGCGAGGCAAACGTTGCGGTATCTCTCGCTAACTACAATATGGATGTAGCTTACGTCACCAAGCTCCCCACCCACGCAATCGGTCAGGCGGCAGTAAACAGCCTTCGCAGATACGGCGTTGACACCACCAAGATCGTCCGCGGTGGAGATCGAGTTGGTATCTATTTCAACGAAAAGGGTGCTTCCCAGAGAGGCTCGGTCTGCATCTACGACCGCGCTAACTCCGCAATAGCCAAGGCTACCCGCGAAGACTTCGATTGGGACGCTATCTTTGAAGGTGCAGAGTGGTTCCATTTCACAGGTATTACTCCCGCGCTTGGCGCAAATGTTGTCGAGATCTGTAAGGACGCTTGCCGTGCGGCAAAGGCTCGAGGCATCAAGATCTCCTGCGACCTCAACTACAGAGGTAAGCTCTGGACAAGAGCAGAGGCAAGAGAGGCTATGACCGAGCTTTGCCAGTACGTTGACGTCTGCATCTCCAACGAGGAGGACGCAAAGGACGTATTCGGCATCGAGGCAGAGGCTACCGACATCTACGGCGGTAAGCTTAACCACGAGGGCTACAAGTCTGTTGCAAAGCAGCTTGCTGACAAGTTTAATTTCGAGTACGTTGCTATCACTCTCCGTGAGAGCCGCAGCGCATTTGATAACGGCTGGTCTGCGATGCTCTACAACGTCGCAAACGACGAATACTGTTTCTCCAAGAAGTACGACCTCCACATTATCGACAGAGTCGGTGGCGGTGACTCCTTCGGCGGCGGTCTTATCTACTCCCTAATGAATGGCAAGTCCACTCAGGGCGCAGTTGAGTTCGCAGTTGCTGCGTCCGCACTCAAGCACTCCATCGAGGGCGACTACAATATGGTCACTCTCGCAGAGGTAGAAAAGCTTGCAGGCGGCGACGGCTCGGGTAGAATTCAGAGATAATAAGATCTTAAAAGAGAATGCGGGGAGAAAACTTTTCTATAAAAGCTTTTCTCCCCGCCCCCTCTTTCAAAAGCTATTCAAAAACAGAAGGCTTACTATTGCAAAACGGTAAAAACGCATTGATTTTTTGCATTTTAGGTCACATCAAGAAAACTAAGATTTCATTCTTCCCTTTTTGTGGGGAAGATTTTTTGTTTTTTTCAGGATTTAGATTTTTAGGCATAAAATCATTCGAATTCTGCCCATTAACAGCAATCAACTGATAAATTTTGGACAAAAATTATCAATTTCGCCCACCAAGCGGAAAGAATATTGACAAATTCAGACTTTCGATATATAATAAAATTGAAATATAGTCAAAATGCTTTTGAAAGGAATAGCGTTATAAAAAAAACAAATTATCGACTCAATAGAAAAAGAAGGACTTATCGTAATCGTTCGCGGCGTGGAAAGAGACGACCTCATCCCCCTTGCCGAGGCTATGTACGCAGGCGGAGTAAGGCTTCTGGAGATAACGTATAGCGCAAACGGAAGTGTTTCCGACGAGGAGACTGAAGATCGAATAAAGATGCTCGCAGAGCATTTTGCGGGCAGAATGTATATCGGCGCGGGAACCGTTCTGACCGAAAATCAGGCAAAATGGACCTCGGAAGCAGGCGGCAAATTTATAATCTCTCCAGACACAAGCATTGCCGTCATCAAAAAGACCTGCGAGCTGGATCTGGTTTCAATACCAGGCGCACTGACCCCCACCGAGATACAAACGGCGCATACCGCGGGTGCGGATTTTGTCAAGCTCTTCCCCATCGACAATCTCGGCGTAAATTACGTAAAAGCCGTCAAAGCGCCGCTCTCCCATATCAAGATGCTCGCCGTGGGAGGCGTTAATCTTGACAATATCGCGCAATACAAGAAAATTGGCATCTCGGGCTTTGGCATAGGCTCAAATATTATCGACAAATCGCTGATATCCGCAAGGGGTTTCAAAGGAATAACCGAGTTGGCTGATAAATACGTCAAGACAGTACAGGGGTAAATAACATAATTACAACATATTTAACCGTCTACGGAAATTTGTAGGTTTTTCTTGGCGCAGTTCTCGCTGACGAGATCAAAACCATACTCTCCTGCGACTGCCAAGAGATCGTTATTGGCGGAAAGCATCGGATCAAGGAGGCTACCGCCGAGCTTTTGAACGCTCTTTCGCAAAAAGCGTTACGGTATTAGCAGATTCCGACGTCGACGCTTCTACTTCAATTGGAGTAATATCAATTTTTGAACTAAATTAATTGTTTTTGATTAGCATACACATCAAAATTCAATCCTAAGATAGGAGAGGCTATCCAATCATTAGAATAAAAGGCTCTTTGAATTATATTCAAAGAGCCTTTTATTAACAACTTGTCATTATTTCAATTATTTTTTTGTCGGTTTCCTTCATTCCTTCGTGACCCAACTCGGAGATGTTGCGGATGGTGTTCTCAACGCCTTTGCTGACAAGACCGTCGCCGCCGTAGAACTGACAGCCGTTCTCGTGCATATCAAAGCCCATAATGCCCGCGTCCACCGCCATAGCGATCTTAGCCGCGCAGGATGCCTTTGCTCCGTCGCAAACGATACCCGACGAAATAGCGAGAGCGTTGACTATAGTGTGATTTATCGTGCGGAGATCGCCCGTGAGCAGATAGGCAATTCCCGCCCCTGCTCCCGCTCCTGCGCTGACCGCTCCGCAGTAAGCCGAAAGACGGCCGATACCACTCTTTAAGTGAAGGGTCACAAGATTGGAGAGAGCGAGCGAGCGAAGCAGCTCCTCTTGGGATTTTTCATAATATTCAGCGTAAGCGATTACGGGTAAAGATGCCGTCATTCCCTGGTTTCCGCTACCCGAATTGATAATTACAGGCATATCGCATCCGCTCATTCTCGCATCCGACCCTGCCGCCGCATAGGCCTTGGCTCTGGTGCGGATATTGTCGTCGCGCATGAGGAGAAGCTGACCTATGCGCGCACCGTAGTCTCCCGTCAAGCCCTCACGGGATATGGCGGTGTTATACGCTATCTGTCGCTCCAGAATGTCGCTGATATCGGCAATTTCCACCGTGTTAGCAAAATCAAATATGTCTGCAATAGTAAGCAGCTCGTGATCAGGCTCATTTTCAGGCGAACAAGGCGACTTTTCGCCCGTTTTCTTGGCAATATCTACCCTTTCGCCGTCCTTTATGATCTCAACGATATTGGTATGCTCGTCCTCGATATGTACCGTGGCAAAATGCTTGCCGCGACGCACCGTTATCATAAGATCAAGCACGTGATCGGTGTCAAGTGCTTCAAGAGAAAATTCAAACTCACTCATTCGCTCTTTAAGGCTTATTTCCTCGGCGCGAGTGACTCTTGAGACCACCTCAAGCTCACATTCAGCGCGACCGAAAAGGACACCAAGCGCCGCCGCCGCCTCCAGTCCGCGAAGTCCGCCCGAATGAGGCACGATAACGCTCTTTACGTTCTTTATTATGTTGCCGCTGGCAAAGATCTCGATTTTTTCGGGCAGAGAGCATAGAACCTCTCTTGCACATGCCGCGCAAAAAGCCACCGCGATAGGCTCGGTGCAACCCATAGCAGGAAGAAGCTCGCGGTGTAATATTTCGACATAAGTTTTGTATAAAATCGACGTTTTTTCCATAAAATGTCCTTCTCTTGGAATTATTATCATAATTATACTAAAATTCGCACCTTTTGTCAAGGTGTTATTTGTTCAGTGTAAAATGATTTCCATCTAATTAAAGGAGCAAGCGAATCAATGCTCTTAAATATTTTTTAGTATCATTTATCCGTATCTCTATTTAAAGCGTTAAATCATCTGCCGCTTTTTACGTAGAGATTGTAATAACATTTTTTACAAAGTTGTCCAGCACCCTCAATATAATAGTTTCTTTCGTTTATAGGTACACTGTCCATATACTCGGTTTTCCCTTCGCACATCACACATTTTTCAATAGCACCGTCTGTCTTATTGTTCTCGGTCTCGATAATATTTTTCACTATATTCATCTTTTTCTTCCTTCCCCCAAACTTATTTTTTATTAAAAAAGCTTAAATTGTTTTCTCTACTGCATAATTATACTCTATATATCGACAATTGTCAATACTTTGAGTACAATTTATAATTAAATTAATTACAAAAGGGAGTATAACGATGATTAGCTACAAGCCGCTTTACGAAACAATGAAAAGAAAAGGCGTTACCACCTACAAGCTAATAAACAACTTCGGCGTCAGCCGTAGCCTTATTGACAGATTAAAGCACAACAAGCCTATCACCACAGTTACGATTGATGATCTTTGCAAAATCCTGGATTGTCAGGTTGAGGATATTCTAGAATATCAGAATGATGACTAAACATCAAAAAAGGCGTGAAATCACGCCTTTTTTCACTTTCACATTATGAATTATAAAAAACTGTCCGTCCAAATTTGTCATTATATCGGCGAATTCGGACGGGATATATGTCTTAATTACTTAATCGTAGTCTTGTCCTTCTGGATAATTTCAACATAAGTTTTGTATAAAATCGATGTTTTTACATAAAATGTCCTTTTCTTGGAATTATTATCATAATTATACTAAAATTCGCACCTTTTGTCAAGGTGTTTGAAAATTTAAGGTCTTGCTTCCAATAGCAAAGGGCGCTCGCTTGCGCGAGCGCCCCAAACAAATATCAATATCCTTGGTTATAGTTGATCGGTATGTTTTTAAGCACGTCGTTTCCGTACTCTCCAAATTCGATCGCTGCCCAATCGGACTCGCCTCCGCCGTAAAATACCGTTCTCAATCCGGTGCAGAATCCAAACGCATAGTCTTCGATCTTCTCTATACTCTCAGGAATAGTTACACTCGTAAGACTCGAGCAGTTCATAAACGCAGCGGAACCGATTCTCTTAACACCCTCGGGAATAACGAAACTCGAAAGGCTCGAGCAAGACGAAAACGCTCCATCGCCGATATATTTTATACTGTCACCGCAGGAAACGCTTCTAAGGCTTTCGCATCCGCTGAAAGCGCCGACCGCAATTCCAGCAGTACCGCTTCTGAGAGAAACAGAAGATACAGAATCGTCGCAAGAAACTACCCAATTATCAATATAATAGACACCGCCCTCTTTATGCATAAGGTTCAGGCAATTATCAAAGGCGTTGCCACCAATATCGTTTACTCCGTTGCCGATGATTATTTCAGTAATTTCGTTGCAGTTATAGAATGTATTGGCATAAATTCCGTAACTGTGACCGTTAATATCCTCGGGCAGAGTAAGAGAGGTGCTGCCCTTGGGATAGTCAAGAAGGTAATACTCCTCCGTCTCGTCGTTGCAATAGAAAACGTATCCGTCCTTTTCCGTAATTCTGCTCGCTCCGCTCTCATTGTTATATATGTTTTTAGCTCTTTCTCCAATGTAACCGTTGTTGGTAGCTGCTACGCCTGCCACCATCTCAATCTGTGACTGATTATAGACCTCAATAAGAGACTGACAACTCTTGAACGCATCTCTGCCGATGCTCTCAACCTTGCTCGGGATATTTATACTGTAAAGACTTGAGCAAAGTCCAAACGCGTTGTCCCCTATGCTGATCACGCTATCGGGAATATTAATGCTCTTCAGCCTGTCACAACTATAAAAGGTGCGTTCAGCAATAGCCGTCAACCCTTCAGGAAGAGTTACGCTTACAAGACTGTCGCAATTCTCAAAAGCTCCATATCCTATGCACTTTACACTGTCGGGAATATTCAGACTTACCAGATTTCTGCAAAAGTCGAAGGCGCCATCGTTAATTGCAACGGTAGTATCATACATCTCGAAATCAGTTATTTCGGTATCCTTGATCTTAATTAGAACAGCATAAGGATTGGAGTAGCTTCCGATATAATAAGCATATTCATCCTCGTTATAGTTAAAGCCGCTTTCCCAGCGAAATGCGCAATACTGAACGTTCGTGACCGTATCGGGAATAATTATTTTCTGAATATATCCCCCGACTCTAAAAGCATTTTCCCCTATTCCTGTGACAACATCACCCTCGGGAGAAACCGGAGGAATAAGAATTTCTCGATCTCGGCAACTGCCACTGCCATTAACATAGCAGGTTCCGTCACCGTTGGATACAAACTCAAGTCCCTCACTATAAACGACCTCGCATCCGCCCTCGTTGCTGTCGGATTCGTTGTTATTTGATTCGTTGTTATTTGATTCGTTGTTGTCAGACTCGTTGTTATTGGATTCGTTGTTGATAGACTCCTCATTTTCGGGAGCATTCATGTTAGCAGAGGTTCCGGGGGTAATTCCACCGTTAATACCTGTATCCGGTTTGTTTGCGTCAAGGTTACATGAAGCGAGGGTCAGCAGCGCAAGACAAGAAACCAAAATTATCGCAAAAATTCTTTTTTTCATTATGTTGCCTTTCATTTTATAGTTTTATAAAAAGCTCCCGTCCAAATTTGTCATTATTCGGCGAATTCGGACGGGATATATGTCTTCATTACTTAATCGCAGTCTTGTCCTTCTGAATAACGTCATGCGCTCCACCCTCGACGATACTTGTCGCCGAAACGAGAGTCAGAGTTGCCTTCTCCTGAAGCTCGGGAATAGTCAAAGCTCCGCAGTTGCACATAGTGGACTTGACCTTAGCAAGTGTTATAGCAACGTTGTCCTTAAGGCTTCCCGCATAAGGAACGTAGGAGTCAACACCCTCCTCGAAGGAAAGCTTTTTGTCGCCGCCGAGGTCGTATCTCTGCCAGTTTCTTGCTCTTGCCGAGCCTTCGCCCCAATACTCCTTATAATAGGTGCCGCCGATCATTACCTTATTGGAGGGCGATTCGTCGAAACGAGCAAAATATCTGCCGAGCATTACGAAGTCCGCGCCCATAGCGAGAGCCAATGTGATGTGGTGGTCATAAACGATACCGCCGTCACTTCCTACGGGAACGTAAATTCCTGTCTCCTCAAAGTATCTGTCTCTTTCAGCGCAGACTTCGATAAGAGCAGTCGCCTGACCGCGACCGATACCCTTGGTCTCACGGGTGATGCAGATAGAACCGCCGCCGATACCGACCTTGATGAAGTCGGCTCCGCAGTCAGCGAGGAAGCGAAAGCCTGCCGCGTCAACTACGTTACCTGCGCCTATCTTAACGGTGTCGCCGTAAGTTTCGCGAACCCACTTGATAGTTCTCGCCTGCCACTCGGAAAAGCCCTCGGAGGAGTCGATACATACGACGTCAACGCCTGCTTCAACCAGAGCGGGAATTCTCTCGGCGTAGTCTCTCGTGTTGATACCGGCACCAACCACGTATCTCTTTTGAGCGTCGAGAAGCTCGTTGGGATTCTGCTTGTGCTGATCATAGTCCTTGCGGAATACGAAGGAGCAAAGTCTCTGATCCTTGTCTATAATGGGGAGGCTGTTAAGCTTGTGATCCCAGATAATGTCGTTAGCTTCCTTAAGAGTAGTTCCCTCGGGAGCAGTAATGAGCTTTGCGAAGGGAGTCATAAATTCGGAAACCTTTGTTGCGGGATCCATACGGCTTACTCTGTAGTCGCGTCCGGTTACAATACCAACCAGCTTGCCACCTGCGGTGCCATCATCGGTAATTGCAATAGTGGAGTGACCGGTCGCCTCCTTGAGAGCTACGCAATCTGCCATAGTCGCATCGGGGGAAAGGTTAGAGTCGCTCTTAACGAAGCCCGCCTTATGCTCCTTTACTCTTTTTACCATAGCCGCCTGATCCTCGATGGACTGGGAGCCATAGATAAAGGATACGCCGCCCTCGGTTGCGAGAGCTACTGCCAATCTGTCGCCCGAAACCGACTGCATGATCGCGGAGATCATAGGAATGTTCATTTCAATTGCAGGCTTCTCACCCTTCTTAAACTTAACGAGAGGGGTCTTGAGGCTTACGTTAGCGGGGATGCACTCGCTGGAGGAATATCCGGGAATAAGCAGATATTCGTTAAAGGTATGTGAAGGTTCATTGATAAACTTTGCCATTTTCAAATTCTCCGTTTCTTGTAATTATGTAATCTCAAATATCACTCGTAAATAGGAAATCTCGCACAAAGTGCCTCGACCTCAGACTTGATCTGAGCCTTGTTAGCCTCGAAATCGGTAGCGATAAGCTTCATCCACTTTGCGATAAGAACCATCTCCTCCTTACCAAAGCCACGGGATGTGACCGCGGGAGTACCAACTCTTATACCGCTTGTGACAAAAGGCTTTTCGGGATCGTTGGGGATCGCGTTCTTATTAACGGTGATATTTACCTCGTCAAGACGATGCTCCATCTCCTTGCCCGTAACACCAAAGGGACGGAGGTCGATGAGCATCAGGTGGTTGTCGGTGTCGCCCGAAACGATACTGAAACCTTCTGCTTTGAGCGCGTCACAAAGAACCTTTGCGTTCTCAATGATATTCTTCTGATATTCCTTAAATTCGGGGGTAAGAGCCTCACCAAGTGCTACCGCCTTTGCGGCAATGATGTGCATAAGAGGACCGCCCTGAGTTCCGGGGAATACTGCCTTGTCGATCTGCTTTGCAATCTCCTCACGGCAAAGGATCATACCTCCTCTGGGACCGCGGAGGGTCTTATGTGTGGTTGTAGTAACTACATCGGCATAAGGCACGGGGCTTGGATGAAGACCAGCCGCTACGAGACCCGCGATGTGCGCCATATCGACCATAAAGTATGCGCCGACCTCGTGACAAATGTCAGCGATCTTTGCGAAATCGATGGTTCTGGAGTATGCGCTGGCGCCCGCGATGATCATTTTGGGCTTACATTCAAGAGCGGTTGCCCTAATCGCGTCGTAATCAAGCTGCTCGGTTTCGTCGGAAACGCTGTAAGGAACTATGTTGAAATATTTACCCGAAATGTTAACGGGAGAGCCGTGAGACAAGTGTCCACCGTGAGCAAGGTTAAGACCCATTACGGTGTCGCCGGGTTCAAGAAGCGCAAAAAATACCGCGAGATTAGCGGACGCGCCGCTGTGAGGCTGGACGTTTGCATGCTCCGCGCCAAAAAGCTTCTTTGCTCTCTCGCGCGCAATATCCTCAACGACGTCAACGCACTGACATCCGCCGTAGTAACGCTTACCGGGAAATCCCTCGGCATATTTATTAGTGAGAACCGTGCCTGCCGCAAGGAGAACCGCCTTTGAAACGATGTTCTCGGATGCGATAAGCTCGATGTTGTGTCTCTGACGGTCAAGCTCCAAGGAGCAGGCGTCGAACACTTCTTTGTCGTAGTTTACAAGCTCATCAAAAAAGTTCATTTTACTATTCCTTTCGTGGGGTAAATATTATCCGATTATATTAAATTTAATTATACAATATTTTACCCTGATTGTCAAGCATTTTTCCCGAAAATTCACGTCATCAAACATTTTTGTCACAATCTGCCGAAAGACCGCTTGTTTTTCTCCGTTGCCTTGCTTTTTCGCACAAACACGCCTTCCGAGGGCATAAAAAAAACTATAATGCCATAAAATTTCAACAGAAACGATAAACAACGGAGAACCCTTATGAAATATAGATTTTTGTTAAAATTAATACTGTTTTTTCTTGTCTCCTCGACCGTCATCGCGGCGCTTGCGTGTCTATTCTGCGCTTTTGATCTGTCATTTTTCAACACGGAGCAAGACGTAGCTGTGAGCGACGATTCCCCCAAGTATACCACCGTGATCATCGACGCAGGACACGGCGGTGAGGACGGCGGAGCGTCGAGCGCAGCGGGACTGGTGGAAAAGGACGTAAACCTCGCGATCTCAAAAATTCTCTGCGATATGCTCCGCGCAAACGGAGTTGACGTCATAATGACCCGTGAAGACGACCGCTTACTCTACGACCGAAACACGGATTATCACGGTCGCAAGAAAAAGCTTGACCTTGCCGCCCGTCTTGCTATTGCCGACAGCACTCCCGACGCTATTTTTGTCAGTATTCACATGAACTCATTCAGCGACCCACGCTATTCGGGACTTCAGGTCTGGTATTCTCAAAACAACACCGATTCCGCAAGTCTCGCGGAGATCATCCGACGCGAAAATCAAACCGAGCTTCAGCCCGACAACACTCGCAAATGCAAGGCGGCTACAAGTGCCATAAATCTGCTCCATAACGCCAAATGCCCTGCCGTCCTTGTGGAGTGCGGATTTCTCTCAAACCCCGACGAGGCGGCGCTTTTCGAGACCTACGACTACCGCCAAAGGGTCGCCTTTATGCTCTTTTGCTCGATAACAGAATTTCTCAACTCCGCAAAATCAACCTAAAAAAAGTGATTGCCGCCCGACAAATCTGAGCGACAATCATTCATATAAATAATTATAATTCAAACAAAGTCCAAGGATAGCCTCCGTTGGGCAAGCTTTCCACCTCTATCCTCTTTTTCGTCACGGGATGGGTAAACTCAACCCTGTGTGACCAAAGAGCGCAGGTCGCCTTGTTGTCGCGGCTGCCGTACTTCCCGTCACCCACGAGAGGCATCTTGCGAAACGCAAATTGCACCCGTATTTGATGCGTCCTACCCGTCAAAAGCTCTATTTCAACAAGCGACATCTTCTCGCCGCCCTCGCGCTCGACGGTCTCAAGCACGCGGTACTTAAGTATCGCCTCCTTGACACCCTGACGCTTTTTGTCGCAAACGTAAGACTTATTCTTCTGCTTGTCGTGGAAAAGCAGATCCCGCATCTCGCCCTCGCTCCCCTCAGGCTCGCCGTGAACCACCGCAAGATAGACCTTTTTGTAATCTCCCGACTGTACCAAAGTAGAAAGCTTACCCGTCATATCCTCGCGCTTCGAGTATATCATCGCCCCACCCGTGGCAGTGTCAAGCCGATGAACGACGCCAACGTAATCGTCCTCACCCTTCTCTCGCCTGTATTCCTCAAGCAGCGTTGGCATATCCTCTTTTCCCGAACTGCTCCTCTGCGACTCTACCCCCACAGGCTTCTCGCAAACGAGCAAATATTTATCTTCGTAAAATATTTTCATAATCTAACTACACTTTTGCACTTAAATCCAAGATACACTAAGCCGTTGATTTTTTTCGAAGACAAGGCGCACCGGAGAAAGCAAGGCGAAGGCTTACTTTTCGTAAGTCGAGCCGCTTTCGAGGAGCAACGAAGTATTCGGGAAAAAGCAACGGCTGCATCAGATAGATAAGGGGTGCGTGTTCCGCACCCCTTATCTATCTTAGAAGAAGATTAGTCAGCGTAAACACTAACCTGCTTTCTTCCTCCTGCCTTATGCTCAAACTTTACCTTACCGTCGATAAGAGCAAAAAGAGTATCATCCTTACCGATACCAACGTTGTTACCGGGATGGATAGCTGTTCCTCTCTGTCTTACGAGGATGTTGCCGGCGAGAACTGCCTGACCGTCAGCTCTCTTAACGCCAAGGCGCTTGGATTCGCTGTCACGACCGTTCTTGGTAGAACCGACACCCTTCTTATGAGCAAAGAACTGTAAACTGAGTCTTACCATAATATTATCCTCTCTTTAGAAAATTTTGTTACACGCTTACGTGCGTTTTCCTACAAAGTTAATCTTCGTAGGGTCTGTCAACTACAGATACATCCAAATAGTCGTAATATTCCTCGAGCATATCCTCGATCTGCTTGTAGTATGCAAGGAAAAGTCCCGATACCGCATATCTTTTAAGCTCGTCCTCCTCATATTCGGGGAGAGCCGCCTTGGATCTTACTCGGATATTGGTCGTCTCTTCGTCGATAGTGAAATCGACCGAGGAAGCGTACGCCACCTCAACGGTATTGATAATGAGCATGGTCATCGCACTCAGCGCGGCACAGAGAACGTCATCGCCCTCCTCACCGTAGCCCGTATGTCCTTGCTCCTCAAAGCCGTAAAAGACTCCTCCGCTGCGGAAAAATACTAACTTCGTCATAACCTATTAACCAATAGATGTGATCTGGATCTTGGTGTAAGGCTGTCTGTGACCGATCTTCTTCTTCGAATCCTTCTTTGCCTTATACTTGATGACATAGATTTTCTTACCCTTGCCGTTCTTAACAACGGTTCCCTTAACGGAAGCACCGTCAACGTAGGGGGTTCCTGCCTTAAAGCCATCCTCGGTAGAAACTGCAACGACCTTGTCGAATACGATCTCTGCACCTTCCTCGCAGTCAAGCTTCTCAACAAAGATAATATCCTGCTCTGTTACCTTGTACTGCTTTCCGCCGGTTTCAATGATTGCAAACACGAAAAGCACCTCTCTTTCATATAAGTCTCGCTATGATGGCGATGCAATTTCAATAAAAAACTGCACACTTAAAAGAGCCATTTTTATGCGGCATATCATTATACCATTAACCTTTATTTTTGTCAATACTTTTTCCTAAAAATTTATTAATTTTTTGTTAATTTTTTTAAAAGGCAAAAAATGCTTGAAGGTCTTGACTTTTCCCGCTTCTTACATTATAATTTAAGCATAGAGATCAAAGGATGCAACCATGAAAAGATTTAAATTGGGAACCAAAAAATTAAATATAAAGAACGAGGCATTGCATCACCTTATCGATGCCGCACTCACTTGCGACGAGATCACACGCGCCTCTGTCAGCAAAAGCGCTTCGGTCAGTGTTGCCACCGCGGGAAAGCTTCTGACCGCTATGGATGAATGTAGGTTCACCGATAGAGTATACAAAAGAGAGGACGGCAGCGGATCTCCCTCAAAGCTCCACGTTGTCCGCAACGACATATCGGTTCTCGTTCTGGATCTTTCGTCTTATTCCTATTCGGCAACCGTAACCTTCGGTAAGACCAATAAAGTGATTTTCGAAAAATACACCTACGCCCCCGAATTGTC
>JAZNII010000130.1:0-34967 GCA_045577415.1 Eubacteriales bacterium | reverse complement strand
CACTCGGTGACCGCATCGCTGATAATTCCCGAAAAATATCCCGAGCTTGCGGATGAGCAGATAATTTCTGCGGTAAGATACCACACTACGGGCAGAGAGGGAATGTCGCTTTGCGAAAAGCTTATATATCTTGCCGACTATATCGACGAGACGAGAAAACACGACGATTGCATCGCTCTGCGCGAGGAGTTTTTCTCGGCAAGCCCCGAAAAAATGGACGAAAAAGAAAAAACGCGGCATCTTAACCGCGTAATATTACATTCGTTTGATATGACTATAAAAGACCTTCTTGCAAGGGGCAGGGTGTTGAGCTATGATACGGTCATGGCGCGTAACGGCATAATTTTTGAGCTTGAAGGCAACTAATTTCTATATAGAGAAAGGAATTTTACAATGGAAGAAATTAAGAATGAAGAAGTAAAGTCTCTCGTTGGCGCATCTCCCAAGGAGCTGGCTGACGCTATCGCCGAGATACTTGACAATAAAAAGGGAAATAACGTTAAGGTTATCGAGGTTGGAGACAAGACGATAATTGCCGACTATTTCGTGCTTGCAAACGGTAACACAAATACCCACGTCCGCGCCCTTGCCGACGAGGTCGAGTACAAGCTGGGTCTTGCGGGTGTTGAGCCGCAGAGAGCCGAGGGCAGAGACGGAAATAATTGGAGAGTTATAGACTACGCAAGTGTCCTCGTTCATATCTTTGACCGAGAAGCACGCGAGTTTTATAACCTCGACAAGCTTTATACCGATTTTGAATAAGACAAAAAAAGAACCGCATTTGCCCAACTTCTCATAAGGAAGTTGGGCAGTTTTATTCGCCTTGGGCGAGTTCTATTGCTTCGCAGTGGTATTCGGCTTGCGCCGAGTGATATTTGCTTCGCAAGTTAAAGGGGCGAATAAAATATCACTGTGAGGCGAAGCCGAACAATATCACTACACGGCGGAGCCGTATAATATCACTCCGACGGAGTCGGAATATAACTCTTGCTTTCTCTGCTAATCTATGATATAATATATTCGGTATTGTAGGGGTATGGGCTTTGCCCTATGCCTTTGTAATACAAAGGCGAAACTGGCGATAAAACAGAACGATAAATAAGAATTTGATGAAGAACTATCATGGGAATAAAAAAGGAGTTTTGGTACTATATGTGGAATGAAATAAAAAATGAAATTGATATCGAGAACTTGATGAACGAATACAGCGGTTTTCACGATAGCTGTATAGTATCAATAAACTATCATAGCGGAGCATTTGTTGATGATGATGGTGCTATGGCAAACGGAGAATTGCTTGAGCATAGCATTGAAATGATATTACATAGTCAGTGGAATAAACCTATTGAACTGCGTTTTACAGGAGTAAGAAAATGTAATATTGTTGGCTGGGAGGATAATTATTTTTGCGACATTTTTGGTGCATATTTGAATTTTCATAGCGACCTACTTCGTAAAACTCGTGATGACAAGCTGATAGTATGGGCGGCTTGGGATGGATTTGATCCCATAAATTATTCGGAAGAAAAACCGCTTTCCGCTAACGGAAAATACTGTACTTATGTAATTGCTGAAAAGTTGTTTTGGAGAATAATGACGGAGGACTAATCCAGAGAGAAAGATTCCAATTTGTCGAACAGATTAAATACAACCCCGACAGACATTGAAATCTGTCGGGGTTATCTATTTGTTTTCTGCATATCAAACCTTGTGCCAACGGACCGTCGAGGACGCCGGTCCCTACAAGGAGAATGGTAACATCCTTATGAGAACCAGCCATTTTGCGGTTCTTTTTTTCATTTAAGAGCATTTTTATCGGCATTCGACATTTTGTAGTCAAGGTTTTCTTCCTTAAAATGATAGAGAAGAAGCGAGCCGTAGGCATCTTTTTCATAATTAACGTCTCCCATATAATGAACGTCGAGTATCACCGCGATAACGGTATCATCTATTTTGATGTCGTCAAATATGAATTTTCTATAATTATAAAGCGTCTTTTTGTGGGAGATGGGATCGCCCGTTGGCATAATACGCTCGTAGCGTACCGCGGATTCGGTCTTGCCGTCATTGTCGTCCTTGTTCTCGGGGGTGAGGTCGTACATAATTCTCAAGGATACAGAGTAGACCTGCTCGTCGCGAGCGGGAACGATGGGTAATTTGTAATCGTCCTTGGTATGTTCAAGAGTGCTGTTGTTGTAGCTGAGAATAACTTGAAGCTGTTCTGCTTCCTTGATAAACACTGCGCCCTCGTTGGCAAAATATCCGTAGTTTTTTTCCTCGCGCGTGTACTTACCCTGCTCCTGATAATAAAGCGTAAGGTCGTTTCCGTATTCCTTGTATGCCTCGATAAGCTTTTCGTTGGGAGTCAGCGTTTTGATGTTTGAAGGAACTATTTTGCTGTCGATTATTCTGAAAGCCAGTATCCCGACGATGGTAATGATCAAGAGGGCAAGGAGACCTTTAAAAACAAAGCCGACGATCCTTAATCCGTATTTTTTTTGTGGCATTTTCTATTCCTTTCTGCTTTTGGGTTTTGCCGATTTTTTGGGGGTCACTGCATATTTTTAAGTCTGTCAAGAGCGTTTTGCAGGATGATCTGCGCCGATAGGGTGTCGATGACCTGCTTTCTTTTTTGTCCTCTTGTGTCGGTTTCGTTGAGATAGCGTGACGCCGCCATGGTAGTCATTCGCTCGTCCAGCATAACGATGGGGAGACTTGCGGTGCTTTCATCCTCGGACAAAAGCTCGCCAAGTATACGTGCGAATTTTTCTGCATGCTCGGCGCGCGGACCGTGAGAGCCGTCCATGTTGATGGGAAGTCCCACGACGATGCCGCCGCTGATGTTTTCTTCCTTAACTATCTCGCATATACGAGCCGCAGTCTTTTGCATACCGCCCACGCTTATCTGATAAAGACCCGAAGCTACTATGCGATTTTTGTCGCAGGTGGCAAGTCCCGTGCGCTTATCGCCAAAATCGATGCCAAGGAGTCTGCCCTTTGTGTTAAGTAGTCTTTGCATTATTGTCTCCGTAAGTTAAAATTTGAAATCCACGCTGGTCAGCTTGATAAGCAGCTTCATACTGTCAGGCTGGACTTTTGCCTCGTGAGCCGCCTTGTTTCTGTGAAGCTCACCGCATTTCGTGCATTTGTGGATGATAATATAGCCCTTTTTGGGGTCGGTTACTACCTTGACAGGCTCCATTGGCGCGCGACATTCGCAGGCGCGGTCGCCGGGATTTATGTCGACGTGAAGCGACCAAAGGCAAAATGGGCAGTGATTGCGCGATGTGTAGCCGAGAGGCTTGACCTCCTTGCCACAATGGGCGCAGATAAATCCGTTGTCGTTTTTTGTAAATCGTTTTTGTTCCATAAAAATCCTAATTATTTAATCTTTGCGTTGCATTATACCACATAATATATAATACAATAATTTAACCGTTTTGTCAACAAAATAGAGTCTTTTTCATTATTTTTTAACGATTTTATCAAAATAAATTTATCTTAACTGTTGAAAAGGGGCAAAAGATATGATAAAATATTTTTAGTCACCTAAATTTTCCCGAAAGGGATTTTTAGATATGCTAAAGAAAAGGTTTAAATAAAACAAGGATCCCCTACCGATTTCGGTAGGGGATCCTTGTATATTAATCTTTTTTCAAGGACTTTTTGCTTCCGTCGGGGTATTGGATAACTGTGCTGTCCAGTTGCTGACGGAAATTTTTGCGGAATTCCGCGATAAATTCCGCGCGGAGACGGTCACGGTCGGCAATCTCATCTTCAGTGAGAGTCTCACCCGCCTTGACACGTCTCGCGTATTCGTTGAGCTTTTTAGTTCTTTCGGATACTATTTCTGACATATCTTAACCTCTGATATTGATACCAAGCTTGAAGGAAAGATCCTTAATGATCTTATTGGAAACCTTATCGGCTTCCTCGACCGTCAAGGTTCTGTCACTTGCGCGGAGGATTACGCGGAACGCAACGCTCTTTTTGCCCTCGCCGATCTTCACGCCGCGGAAAATGTCAAAGAGCTTAATGTCCTCGCACAGCTTGCCTGCTGCTTTAGCCATGACCTCCTCGATAGTTCCGACCTCGACCTCCTCGTTGCATACGAAGGAGAAGTCACGGGAAACTGAGGGGAACTTGGGCAGAGGCTTGTAGTCGATGGTCATGTCAGCCGCATCGAATATTGCGTCGAAGGAAAGCTCTGCGGCGTAAACGGGAATACTTACGTCGTAATTCTTTGCGGTAAGAGGATGGATCTGACCGAAGATACCAAGCTCAACGCCGTCAGCGGTCAAAATCTTCGCGCAACGACCCGTGTGGTAAGCCTTGTCCTCAGAAAAAGCTACGAACTTTGCCTTTTCAATGCCCGCAGACTCAAGAATGTTCTCGATAACGCCCTTGAGCGTGTAGAAATCCTCATCCTTACCGTAAGCGGCGAGAGTGATGACCTTATTCTCATTGGGAAGAACGTTATCTCCCTCCTGAGGAATATAAGTGGTCGCCATTTCAAAGAGACGAACATCCTCGTTGGAGAAGTTGATATTTCTTGCCACGACCTCCATCATAGAGGGAAGCGCGGTGGTTCTCATAACACTTGTGTCCTCACCGAGAGGATTGGAGATAACAACGCTCTTACGAAGCTTGCTGTCCTCAGCCATACGGATGTTGTCGTAATATTTGGGGGAGATGAAGGAGAAGGTCTGAATCTGGTCAAAGCCCATACCGTAGAGAAGATGCTCGCAGTCGACCTCGTATTGCTGCTTGGGAGTTCTGCCGCCTTGGGTGGTCTCCGCGTAGATGCAGGTGGACTTGATCTTGTTGTAGCCGTAGATACGGATGATCTCCTCGGCAATATCCTGCATGCAGGTCAGGTCTGCGCGGAAGGTGGGAACCGTGATCTCGTTGCCGTCAACCTTACATTCAAGTCTCTCAAGGATATTCTTCATATAATCGTAATCAAGCTCAACACCAAGGAACTTGTTTATCTTTTCTACGTCAAGGGGAAGCTTGACTGCTTCGGGCTTGGTGGGGTAAACGTCGATAATTCCGTCGACCACGTCACCTGCTCCGAGAAGCTGAACAAGCTCGCAAGCGCGGAGAAGTCCCGCCATGCAGTTTTCGGGGTCAAGACCCTTTTCAAAACGAGCCGAGGACTCGGTTCTCATGCCGTTCTTCTTTGCGGTGACGCGCACAGAGGGGCCTGAGAAGCAAGCAGACTCGAATACGACCGTTGCGGTGCTATCCTTGATCTCACTGTTGGCGCCGCCCATAACGCCCGCGAGAGCGCAAGCCTTAGCGCTGTCTGCAATGACCAGCATGGAGCTGTCAAGAGTGTGGTCCTTGTCGTCAAGAGACTTGAAAAGCTCACCGTCAGCAGCACGGCGCACGTTGATAGCAGAACCGTCGAGCATAGCGTAGTCGAAGGCGTGCATAGGCTGACCGTATTCAAGCATAACGTAGTTGGTAATGTCAACGATATTGTTGATAGGACGAACACCTGCGGCGCGGAGTCTCATTCTGAGCCAGAGGGGCGAGGGAGCGATCTTGACGTTCTTAACTACCTTTGCCGCGTAACGGAAGCAGAGGTCGGGGTCGCTGATCTTTACGGAAAGATAATTCTCGATCTTGTCGCCGTCGCCAAGCTCCTTAACCGCGGGAGCAGGGATGTTCAACGGCTTATCAAAGCTGATGGCGGTCTCGCGCGCAAGACCGATAACCGAGAGACAGTCGGGACGGTTGGAGGTGATCTCGAACTCAACAACGGTGTCGTCGAGAAGGAGAGCGTCCTTGATGTCCATTCCCACCTTGTCCTCAAAATCCTTGCCCAGAATGAGGATTCCGTCCTCGATTGCGTCGGGCATATCGTGGAGGGTGAGATTCAATTCTGCGATAGAGCAGAGCATACCGAAGGATTCAACGCCGCGGAGCTTGCCTGCTTTAATAGTAATATCACCGGGGAGATGAGCGACGGGAATAGCCGCGGGAACGATGTCGCCTGCCTTGACGTTCTGCGCGCCTGTGACGATCTGCGTTACCTCGCTGCCGATGTCGACCTGGCAGATCCAAAGGTGGTCGGAGTCGGGGTGACGTTCCATAGAAACGACCTTTGCTACCTTGACGTTCTGAATGTCCTCGCCTAAGATCTCAAATCCCTCGACCTTAGAACCCGTGTCGGTCATTCTGTCGCAGTATTCCTTAGTCGAAATACCGTCTGTATTCGTGAAATCGTGAAGCCATTTAAGTGAAAGATTCATAACTCTACCTCCTATCAAAACTGCTCGATGAAGCGAACGTCATTCTCATAGAAATGACGAATGTCACCGATGTGGTACTTGAGCATGGCGATACGCTCAACGCCCATACCGAAAGCAAAGCCGCTGTAGACCTCGGGGTCGATTCCGCAGTTGCGAAGCACGTTGGGGTGAACCATACCCGCGCCGAGGATCTCTATCCAACCCTCGCCCTTGCAAAGACGGCAACCCTTACCGCCGCACATAAAGCAGGAGATGTCAACCTCCGCGGACGGCTCGGTGAAGGGGAAGTGGTGAGGACGGAAACGAACTCTGGTCTCCTCGCCGAACTCCTGTTTCGCAAAGGTCTCAAGCATACCCTTAAGGTCTGCCATGGTGATGCCCTTGTCAACTACAAGTCCTTCCATCTGGTGGAAAAGAGGTGAGTGGGTCGCGTCCATAGCGTCGCTTCTGTAAACTCTGCCGGGGGAGATTATACGGATCGGAGGCTTCTGCACTTCCATAGTTCTCGCCTGAACGGGAGAGGTCTGGGAGCGGAGAAGGATCTTGTCGGTGATGTAGAAGGTGTCCTGAGTATCTCTTGCAGGGTGATTCTCGGGAATATTAAGCGCCTGGAAGTTGTAGTAGTCGTACTCGACCTCGGGGCCTTCGGCAATAGAGAAGCCCATGCCGATAAAGATCTCCTCCATGTCTCTCTGTACGAGAGTGAGGGGATGACGGTGACCGACCTTTGCCTTCTTGCCGGGAACGGTAACGTCAAGCTTTTCAGAGGCAAGCTGCGCGTCAAGAGCGGCATCGGCAAGTATTGCCTTCTTTTCGGTGATAGCAGTTTCGATCTCGGCTCTTACCTCGTTGGCGATCTGACCGACTACGGGTCTTTCCTCAGCCGAGAGCTGACCCATACCGCGAAGAACGGCAGTAAGCTCGCCCTTTTTGCCGAGATACTTGATTCTGAGAGCCTCGAGTGCTGCATCGTCGGTCTCGGGGGAGGCAATAGCTTCAAGTGCCTCAACCTTTATGCGATTTAAAGTTTCTTTCATTTTGAAATTCCTTTCAAATATATAGAATTAAAAATTTAAACAGATGAATTTTGATACAAGACGACTGTTTTGGAAAGTTTCGCTCAAGCCTTTTCAAAGGCTTGTCGGAGCCGCCGCGATCGGCGGTCGCGCCTCGCAAGGCGCGAAATTTCTTTATCAGTCAAGAGCGCCACGAAGGGGTGAATTTTCGCTGAAAGCGAAAAGAGAGGGAACACACAAGTGGGGGTTCCCCCTTTTTTGTGGTATTCGTAATAAAAATAAAGTCCCAATTCTCTTTCGAGAATTGGGACGGAAAAACATAATTTCCGCGGTACCACCCGCATTCTGGCGTTGTAAAATAACAAAGCCAACACTTTGCTGACGAATAACGGTGTCTGCCGTGCGGGGCTATTCGTCGAATACGACCTTGACCCTGCAAGCTCCGAAGGGAAATGCCTGCCTTTCGCAAATATCCGCTCGCACCGTGCGCGGACTCTCTGAAAATTGCCTTGAAGGGCGGCTGACTTCATCATAGCCTCAAGTATTTACATCTTATATATTGTATCATAAATATGCGTTTTTCGCAAGTGTACTTTTTGTAAAAATAATGTCGACTAAAACAAGCTATTTGGTGCATATTGCACAATTTAAAGCACTCCGAAATAGAAAAGCGCACCTATAATCGCCGCCTGAACCACCATAATGGCAGGAATACCCAGCATGAATTTTAAATGCTTTGTCTTGTGGCGAATAAGCAGCATCGTGATGAACATAGCCACGCTGCCGCCGAGAGCCGACAGAATGAGCAAAGTCTTTTCGGGTGTGCGAAGCTCGACGCGGTTCTTTTTTGAAATTTTCTTGTCGTAAATGCAAACTATTATCGAAACTATGGAAATTATCGCAAGATATGCGATAAGGATAGACAAAACGGGGTTATTTACTATAAATTCGGGCATTGCTGTTCTCCTTTACTTCTTGGGGAAACTATCCTTAAGACCGACTACACGGTTGAAGGTGTTCTCGTTCTTGGAGTCCTTGCAGAAATATCCCACGCGGACGAACTGGAACTTCTCGCCTGCCTTTGCATCGGCGAGGCAAGGCTCGACCATAGCGCCCTCCAGCTTTGTGAGAGACTCGTCGTTGAGGAAGTCAAGGTAGGTCTTACCTTCTGGAACGTCTGCGGTGTTCTCGATATTGAAAAGACGGTCGTAGAGCATAAGGGTCGCGGGGATAGCGTACTTTGCCGAGAGCCAATGGATGGTTCCCTTGATCTTTCTGCCGTCAGCGGGCATTCCGTTGCCGGTCTCAAGGTCAGCGGTGGCGTGGATGCACTTGATGCTGCCATCCTCGTTCTTCTCGATTCCCGCGTACTTGATGATGTATCCGCCCATAAGACGAACCTCACCGTCGGGCTTGAGACGGAAGAACTTTGGAGGGGGAACCTCGGCGAAATCGTCTGCGTCGATGTAGATCTCGCGTGTCATAGGCACCTCTCTTGTGCCAAGCTCGGGTTTTTGAGGATGATTGGAAACGGTGATCATTTCTTCGCGATGCTCGGGGTAGTTGTCGATAACTACCTTGATGGGAGAAGCGATACCTATGCGGCGGAGAGCGTTTTCGTTAAGGTCGTCGCGGACGCATGCCTCAAGCTGACGGACGTCAACGGTGTGGTCGGTGTTGGTAACGCCCGCTTCTCTGACGAATGTAAAGAGGGCATTAGGGGTGTAACCGCGACGGCGCAGACCGCAAAGGGTAGGCAGACGGGGGTCATCCCAGCCGTCAACGTGACCCTCCTCAACGAGCTGACGGAGGTATCTCTTGGACATAACGGTGTAGGTTATGTTCATACGACCAAACTCCCACTGATGGGGCTTCTGCTCGAAACCTATCTTCTCAACGACCCAGTCGTAGAGAGGACGGTGGTTTCTGAATTCGCTGGAGCAGAGAGAGTGAGTGATACCCTCAAGCGCGTCCTGAATGGGGTGAGCGAAGTCGTACATAGGATAAACGCACCACTCGTCGCCCTGACGGTGATGGTGAATGTGCCTTATTCTGTAAATAACGGGGTCACGGAGATAGGGATTGTCGCTTGTGGGGTCGATCTTAGCTCTGAGAGTGCGCTTACCGTCCTCAAATTCTCCGTTTTTCATTCTCTCAAAGAGGTCGAGGTTTTCCTCAACGCTTCTGTTACGGTAGGGGGACTCCTTACCTGCTACCGCGCGGTCGGTACCCTTGTAGTCGGCAAGATCATCCTTGGAGAGATCGCAAACGTAAGCGTCGCCCTGCTTGATAAGCTGAACTGCGAACTCGTAGCACTTGCCGAAGTAGTCGGAGCCGTAGAAAACACCGCCTGTGGGGGTAGCACCAAGCCACTCAAGGTCCTCACGGATGGAACGGACGAACTCGTCAGACTCCTTCGCGGGGTTGGTATCGTCGTAGCGGAGGTTAAAGAGACCGCTATACTTGTTCGCAACGTCGGTGTTGATGCAGATCGCCTTTACAGAGCCGATGTGAAGATAACCGTTAGGCTCGGGAGGGAAACGTGTGTGGATCTTCAGCCCGGGATTTACCGTAAGGTCTGCATCTATTATTTCATGTATAAAATTGCTGTTTGTGTTTTCCATTGATATACCTCTTTAAAATTTAAGCGATTTTATCATCTTGTTAATTCTTTCAAGGGTCTTTTCTTTACCGATGATCTGCATAACGGTATATAGATCGGGAGCGTTCTGCTTGCCCGTGACGGCAACTCTGATAAACATACTGACATCGGCAACGCTGCCCTTGAAGGCGGCGGGATCAGCCTTGTACGCCTTCATGTCCGACGCAAATCCAAGCGAGTCGGCGATAGCCTTGACCTTATCAAACCAAGTGTTCATATCGTCGGCGTAATCGTAGTTCTCACAGAACTTTTCAAGCGTTGCGATAATATCAGCCTTGTCAAAGCTCTCGGGGTAGCTATCCTCAACTGCAAAGAACTCGTCGAAGAAGAATCCCATATAGGGTTTTGCATCTGCCCATGTCGCAAGATCCTTACGGGGCTTTTTGCCGCCGCGACCGATGGCGAAAATCTTCTCGGTAAATTCTTTATCTCTCGCCAGACAAGCTCCAAACTCGGGGGCGAACTGAAGCGCCCAATCGGTGACCTTGCCCATGACCTGCTCTGCGGTCATACGGGAGATTATATTCTTAGAAACGTCGTTCAGCTTGCCGAAATCAAAGAGGCAACCCGAGGTCGACATCTTCTTGATGTTGAAGGGGAAGTCGGTGTAGGGCTTGTCAGCGTTTTGCATGTGCCACTCCTCGTAGTTGGAGTTGAGCAGGGTCATGATGTACTCGCAGACCGCCTCGGGGCAGTAGCCCATACGGGTGTAGTCGTCCATATTCGCGCCCATATCTCTCTTGGAGAGCTTTTTCTTGTTGCCTTCCTCGTCAAGTCTCATGATCTGCGCGATGTGCAGATACTTGGGAAGCTTAAAGCCAAGAGCAGAAAAGAGCTGAATGTGCTTTGCCAAGCTTGGGAGCCACTCCTCGCCGCGGATAACATGGGTAGTACCCATAAGGTGATCGTCTACCGCATGAGCGAAGTGATAGGTGGGGATTCCGTCGGATTTGAGAAGTACGAAGTCCTCGTCGTTCTCGGGGATCTCAAGATTGCCCTTTACAAGGTCGGTAAACTTGGTCTTTTTCTCGGGATCTCCGTTTGCAAGTATGCGAAGCACGAACGGGTGTCCCTGCGCCAGATGCTCCTCGACCTCTTCCATAGTAAACTCACGTCCTGCAAGCATAGCGGCTTTTTTAGCCTCAGCCTCTGCCTGCCAATCGGTGTTCTTGATCTCTTCCTTCTTGTTTATTGCCTGTAATTCGTCAAGCTCCTCCTCGGTGGTAAAGCAGGGATAAGCCTTGCCCTCACGAACAAGCTGCTTTGCAAAAGTCTGATATATGGGGCCTCTCTGACTCTGCTTGTAGGGTCCGTAATTACCCTTGTCGGCGATGTTTCCGTTCTCGTCGAGAATTGCGCCCTCGTCAAAATTGATGCCGTACTTTGCAAGGGTCTTGATAAGACCTTCAGCCGCGCCCTCGACCTCACGCTTGGCATCGGTGTCCTCAATTCTGAGATAGAAAATGCCGCCCGACTGATGAGCAAGTCTCTCACCGACAGTGGAGGGGAAAAGTCCGCCGAAATGAACGAATCCCGTGGGGCTGGGAGCAAATCTCGTTACCTTAGCTCCCTCGGGAAGATTTCTCGCGGGGTATCTCGCCTCAATATCGGCAGGTGTGTCCTGAATGTGAGGAAAAAGCAATTCCGCTAAACGATTATAATCCATGTTTTTGTCCTTTCTTATGCTATTACTATAAAATCAAAAATACATCAAGTTGTCAAGAGCTTTTACAAGTTTTTCGGAGTCTCCGTGACCGGGGTAGATGGTAAGGTTCCCGTCAAGCTCGCGCAGATCCGAAAGCGATGCCGCCAGTTGCGTTGGGTTGCCGCCGTGAAGATCGAATCTTCCGTAGCCGTTTGCGAACAGAGTATCGCCCGTGATCAGAAAATCGCCGCAAAGCAGACAGGTCGAACCCTTTGAGTGACCGGGAGTGGATATGACTTTCATAGTTTCACTACCTAAAGTAAGCACGTCGCCGTCCTCAAGCAGGTTTTCCGCAGGACGCCATTTTTTGTCGTTTCCGAAGAAAAAAGAGTGAGCGTTCTTCTCTCCGTCAGAGAGCATCTCGGCGTCATCCTTGTGGATGTAGGCGGGCGCGCCCGTCTTATCCCGAAGATTGTCAAGAGACGTGATATGGTCAAAATGCCCGTGGGTCAGGATGATGCTTTCAAGTAAAGCTCCTTTATCCGCAATAAATCGGAGAATTTCATCGGCATCGACGCTTGGATCGATCACCGCCGCATGGAGCCGTCCGTCTTTATCAAAGCTTGTAAGAACGTAGCAGTTTGAGCCAAACGAGCTTGGAAAAAGGGTATAGATGTTCAATGTGTATACCTCTCATTTATATATTAAAGTCAACATACAAATCCAATCTATAGTATAACACATTTTTGAGCGTTTGTCTACATTTATTATATAAAAAGCTAAAGATTTTTAACAAAAAAACGCTCTGCCGATGTCGGCAGAGCGTAAGAAAAGATATTTTTAATTATTTTTCGGTGATGTCGTATTCTTTCCAGAGATAAGAGTAATTAGAGCTTTCGTTCTTAAATTCTTCCCAAGTAAATCTCTCGAAGGTGTTGAAGTAAGAATTGGGGTCCAGCTTATAGGTCTCATACTTGCCGGCAAGGAATGTCTCGCAGGTGTCGAGATATGCGTCATATCCGTCAACCGAGATCCATCTGATGGTATCTGCGACGTAGTAGTTAGAGCCGTTTTCCCACCAAAGAGTTGTGTTGTTGAGATTGAGACCGTCATTGATAACGTAAGCGCTCTTGTTGAATACTACGGGGATAACGGGCATATCCTGCATGAGAACAGCCTCAGCCTTGTGCAGATTCTCGGAACGGTTTGCGATAGTTTTTTCTGCGTATACCTTGTCGATCAATTCGTTGTATTCGGCAGAATCGTACCCTGTTATATGAGGAGTAGCCTTATAATTCTGGGGATCGGACATATCCATAACCTGTCCGGAGAAGTCTTTTGCAAAGGGCGCGAGTACGGAGAAGGGATCAGCCGAGGGAGCCACTATGTCAAGCAGAATGACCTCGAAGGAGCCGCTTACAAGATCCTCGTAATAAAGATCGTCGCAGATGTCCTCGGGAATAGAATCGGTAAACTTATAGTAGTCGTTGTTAGCGATAGTTCCGCGGGGATTAAGGGTAACATTGAATCCAAGCTCGGTCCAAGCCTTTGCAATCTCGGTTGCCGTGTACTCGTGAACCTCGTCATACTTTGCGTAGGTGAAGGTGAAGGAGTACTTAGTGGGATCGATCGCCGCGTCTGCGAGAAGCTTTTTCGCCGCGGCTATGTCTTTCCTCAGATATGTGAAATCGTTTGAGGAGTTGTCACGGAAAAGCTTGTCAGCAGAACCCGTATCAAACACTCCTGTGGGAACAAGACCCGTAGCAGCCTCTGCGAAAACCAGCTTTTCTGCAATAGTCGCTCTGTCGATGACCATTGAAAGCGCTTGTCTTACCGCCTCGTTTGCAAAAAGGCGTTCGCCGTTTATTTCTGCGTTTTGGTTAAGATAAACGGTGTTGGTGGAGAGGGAATCCTTTTTGGTCGCCGCATCCTTGTATGTATCTCTGAGAGACAAGGGAATATCGCCAATGTAGAGAATAGTGCCGCCCTCGTACGCTTCCTTTATGTCAGCGTCGCTCATTCCGCAGTCGACGATGATTCTGTAAGGAGCAACAGAAACATCAAGCTTTTGATCCTTGCTGCTGTCTCTGAAATAGTAAGAGTTTCTTTCGAGAACGAAGCTGTTGATAAACTGCTCTCTGAATTGCTTTATGTCGGTTCCGGGAACATATACGAAATCCTTACTCTCAAGCTGAATCTTTGTATCGTAGTTGATATCGTCATAGAAGGTCTTACTGGTAGAGAAGGAAATGCGCGCGAGCTTGAAGGGACCGCTGCTCACCATAGTGCCGGGCTTCTTTGCCCAGTCGTCGCTCTTTACGCCGGCAACCATGTCCTCACGGAGAGGGGCGAGAGCAAGACTTGTAAGATTGAGGAGAAACTGATCGTAGTCGATCTTACCTTCGAACTGAATGGTCAGTCTCTTTTTATCTGCGGTGATACCAATGTCGTCCTTGGATATCTCGTTTTTGCTGTACTGGCGCGCGCCCTTTATATCAAATAGAAGCGAAGCAGCTTCGAACGAGTTATTGGGGTTGAGCAATCTCTTCCAAGCAAATACTACGTCGTCTGCGGTAATAGGAGTATTATCAGACCAGTAGGTATCTTCCATGGTGATATACATATAGTACTCGCCATCCTTTTCCTCGACGGAATAGCTCTTTGCCAGAGAGGGCTGAACCTCGCCGTTTTCGTCGATCGTGAAAAGAGTTCCGAAAAGGAGACTTACGATAGATTTGGTGGATTCATTCTTATATGCTCTGGCAGGGTCCAGGTCATATATAGTCTCGGACAGATACATTGTGATCTGTTCACCCTTGTATTCCGAGGTAGGGTCGATGCTTCCCGCGCAGCTTGCGAGAACGGCGACCAGAGTGAAAAGACAAAGAGTTAAAGCGATAATGCGCTTTGTCATAATAGGGTTCCTCCTCTTTATGGTAGAAAATCTTAACAAAACAAATCTTTGCTTCATAATATTGTAATTATATCATACAATTGCGAATTAATCAATAGAATTAACGATGAATAACAAATAATCGTGAATATGCACAGTTGTTGAAGACTTGATTTGTGCATTTTTGACACGGATTTGACTTTGCTAAGTTGACTGTTCATATTATAAATCTTTTTTTTGAAAAAAACTATCAAAATCTCATTATATTTTGTAAATTTTAAGTAAATTAGTAAAACAGCGCGTGGGAATATTGAAGCGCGGGACGAAATAGACTTGTATAAAAGAACGGTATAAGGAAACGGAGATTGCCATGGAAAAAAATGATAAAAAAGAATGTATAATATTTGACGACGAGGCGATCGCTTTGGGGCTACCAAGACGGAGGGGGCTTTCTATGTCCAAACGAGCCTTGGTATGGGGTATATGCGCCGCTCTGGTGCTTGTCTTGTGGATATGCGCGTCAAGCGGAGCATTTGATGGAATGATAGAATTTGTGAGTCAAGTGATAAACGGTGGCGGATGGAGTCAAGGATCGGGCATCCCACCCGTTGGTGACAGTGGGGAAACCGAGAGTGATGACGGCGAGTCAGAGTCGGAATCCGAAAGCGATACCGACGGCGAAAAAGAAAACGGCGGCGCCGAGTCTGCCGAGGAGAGCGAGAGCGACATCGCGGAGACGGTTGCCGAAACCGTGTCGTCTGACCTGTCTCTTGCTGGGAGGGGAGACGGATATATCGTAAATTATTCGAAGCATCAGATCGATACCGAGGGGCTTTTGGAGATGGGATTTTGGGGAAGCAGATACTCCTACACCGAGCAACCCGCGGTGTTGATATTACATACCCACACCAAGGAGGGTTATTATGATCTTGATAAGAACGAGCCGTCACATATACTGACAAAAAGCGTGGTGTCGGTAGGGGAGCGAGTGACGTATGAGCTGAACCGCAGGGGGATCCCCACGGTACATTGTACGGTGATACACGGAAGTGACGACGGCAACGCATACGCTTCAGCGGCGGAAACTATACGCGATATGCTTAAGATATATCCGTCAATTAAGTATGTTATAGATCTGCACAGGCTTGAGACGGTTGACGCAAACGGAAAAATGCTTCGTACCGAGTCGGCAATCGGCACGGCACAGATACGCTTGACGGTAAGCAGTCACGGGATTCTTGAAAGAGACACTCTTGCTCTGGCGCTTTGCCTGCGTCGTGAGCTTAACAGGGAAGGCAAGCGACTCTGTATGCCTGTGGTTTTTACCGACAGCGAGCTTAATGCCGAGGCGGTGCCGTACTATCTGAAGGTCGACGTGGGATCTTGGGGCAACGAGGTGAGCGAAGCGTTGGCGGCGGGAGACCTTTTCGCCGAGACGCTGGCGGGAATGTTGAAAAAACAATCCAAATAAGAAAGAGAGGTCTGTTCCATGGGTTAGAACAGACCTCTCTTGGGCGAGGAAGGATGATTGACCTCGCCCCTTTAGCGTTTTATGTGAGGATCTACACGCTCTGAATTTAAGAAGCCTTACCTTTTTTTATCAGGCTTTTAAGTATGAAAAATTCGGCAACAGAGATAACGGAGCAGATAGCCACGCCTGCAAGCATCGGGATGCTTCCAAGCTCTATGCTGCCTATAACTCCGAAAAATGTGACAAAGCCAACGACGGAGAGGGTGGCTTTTTCGATAGCCACCGCTACGGTCGAAGTAAAAAAGGAGATGACGGCGCAGATGATGGAAATGAGCTTGTCGCCGATATTTATGTCAAGAGGCTTGTTGTCGGTAACGACTACGGTTCTGTTGGTTCTCTGATAGTATGCGTTCATATTTTTACCTTCCTTTCGGTGACCTTTATATATGACGTTGATTTTCTCAATTTGGAATTTGATTGCTCGAATTTGGTCGAAAATTTGTTCTTGTGAGTCTATTATAACACCGAAAACGGAATTTGTCAACCCCTTTTTGAAATATTTTGGAAAAATTTTTCGATTTTTGGAAAAATATTTTCAAAAACCTATTTACAAATCGCTTTTTGTGTGGTATAATGGTTCCGTAAGAAGAAAAGCGAGCGCCTGCGTTCCGAATTTGGGAAGACGCTGATATTAATATAAGGAAGGTGTGTGGATATGGAATACACTTATATCGACAGAATTAAGCAGCTTAAAAGTGAGAAAAAGATAACTAACGATCAGCTCTCGGAAATGACGGGGATACCTCTCGGTACTCTGTCGAAAATTCTGGCAGGTATCAGCGATTCTCCGAAGCTCTCCAATATCGTAGCTATCTGCGCGGCTCTGGAATGCTCGGTAGACTATATCCTTACGGGTATCCCGGAAAACACCAATAACTATACTCTCAACGACCGTGAGATTACCTTGATAGAGAACTACCGCAAGCTCGACCCTCATAGCCGTGAGCTTGTTGCTATGGTGATATCCAAGGAGTCCGAGAGAGGACAAGAGGGCGTTATAAATAATAATGACGGAAGATTCAGCGGTCAGCTTATACGCGGCAGAGCTTCTGTGCGCGGTGCGGCGATGAAGAACGCTATCGGACTTTCCAAGAGAAAGATCTCGCTTTACGATCTCCCCGTCTCCGCGGGAACCGGCGTGTATCTTACAGATACCCAGTCGGTTGAGATAAACATTCCCGACAATCCCGACACTTCGATGGCTGATTTTGCTCTGCGGATCAAGGGTAACAGTATGGAACCCAAGTACCGTGACGGCGACGTGCTTCTTATTGAGGAATGTGACTCCGTAGAATACGGCGAGCTTGGAATATTTATTCTTGACGGCGACGGATATTTCAAAAAATTCGGCGGCGACAGACTTATCTCGCTTAACCCCGACTACGAGCCTATACTTCTTAAAAACTTTGAGGAGATCATCTGCTGCGGACGTGTTGTTGGCAAGCTGAAAAGAAAATAAGAACAAACAAAAAGGACTGCAAGCAGTCCTTTTTGTTTGTTCTATATCAAGCGCCGCCGTGTCTGTACTATCTCTCCGCAGGCGATCTTGTTTCCCGCGTTGCCTGAGGGTTGGGTCGTGAAATCGTCTGGACTGTCGTGGATTATCACCGTTTTGCCGATTATCTCGTTAGCGGTGAACCTGTCGGTAAGAAATGCCGAGAATGCCGATCCGTTTACGCCGAAAAGTGGAGGCATATCTCCCGCGTGGTAGGGGTGACGGCATCCGTAAGGATTGTAGTGCATCCCCACGTCTCCAAAATAGTCGCTTTCGTTTCCGCTACATGAGTTGCCCTCATGGATGTGAAATCCGAATATCGGTTGCTCACAGTATCCCGAGTAGACAGGCAAGCCGTAGATCTCTGCTACAACCAAAACTCCGTTTTGAAGCTGATAAAATTTTACATTTCCCATGATTTCGGGATAACTCTCGCTCCCTTGCAGGACCGCTAAACTCGACGGCATCTGACGTAAAGTGCCTGCCAGATTTAATTGATTTCTTCCATTATACATAAAAAGACCTCGCATACTTTTGTTTTACTACATAATATGCGAGGCGTTTTTTTGTGTTACATAAAGCTTATCGGTTGACAACTTTGACGAAAAGTAGTATAATTTCTATAGAATTTTACGAGGTTTTAATTATGAATGAAAATTTGTTAAAAACAAGGACAGGGAAGCTGATTGTTCTTTGCCGAAAAGCAATTGACGACGGACACAATATAGTGGTGACGGGACACGATATGCCCGACTGTGACAGTATTATATCGGCGGTGATGCTCCGTGAGATTTTGGCGCGTCTGGATGTGGAAACGGTTGTGAAATTCGGCACCCGTCCCGACGGAGTGACCGAAAGGCTGGTTTCAGAGCTTGGTGTCCTTGAGGGGATCAGCTTTGACGGATTTGAGATAGATGATGCCCTTATATTGGTGGATCATCACGTTACCTTTTATAAAAATGATGTCATCGCCTGCGTCGATCATCATACCACGCCCCCTGAGCCGCGTTTTGCGCTTAATTTGGTGCAAAAAGCCTCGTCCTGCGGCAGAATAATATTTAATATGGCTCTGTCTTGCGGCGTGAGCGACGCTTGGATCGAAAAAATGGCGATATTCAGCGTGTATCTCGATACTCAATCCACTCTCGCGCCCAAATTCGAGAAAAGTGACCTGCCTTGGCTTGCCGAGGGCATCGCGCGACTCGGTATCGACAAAGAAAAGATCGAAGAAATGGGATTTTGTCTCAATTCGCTTGACGAGGACGCCGAGGTGCTTGGTATGTACGCGTACAAGCGCTACGAGTTCGGCGGCAAGGTTGGGGTGTCCACTTGTATTCAGATCGACGATAGAGAAGACGGTTGGCAGAGCAAGATCGACGGGATAGTGGAATTTTTGAAGCACAAAATGCTTTCCGACGGCGCGCTTATCTGGATATTGGTGGTCAACAAGCCAAGGGTCGTGCGGTCTGATCTTTACTTTATTCGTGAAAGCGGTGTTGAAATTGTAAAATTGAACCGCCTTGCGTCGCGCTCAAGGGACGTTGTTCCGGTTGTTAGCGCACTTTGAAAAAATGAGGATAAAAAATGAAAAAAATACTGCTTGACGAAAACAAGAATTTTTATAAAGGTAATATGCACTGCCACAGTAATCTGTCAGACGGATATTTTACGCCCGAGGGGCTGAAAAAGCTTTACAAGGAAAAGGGTTACAGCTTTTTGGCTATTACAGACCACGAATTTGTGGTGGCGCATCCCGAGCTTGACGACGAGGATTTTATCACCATCACAAGCGCAGAATATTCGATCAAGCAGTTTCCCGAGCAGTCTACTCTTAAAAATTTCAATATGAAGGTTTGTCACCTCAATTTCTACGCAAAGAAGCAGGACAACGACTATTCTGTAAATTACAATTCGCGCTACGATCACTTTTCCGCACAGGAGCTGGCGGCGACGCTCAATAAGCCTGACTATGATACTCCCAGAAACTACGGTGCGAAGGGAATAAATAAGCTTATCGCCGACGCTAATGACCACGGCTTTTTCGTCTGCTACAATCATCCCCGCTGGTCGCTTGAAAACTATGGCGATTATTGCGGTTACGAGGGACTTTGGGGTGTTGAGATATACAATAACGGTTGCGCCGTGGGCGGTCTTTACGATTACGACATAAACGTTTTTGACGATATGCTTCGTGACGGCAAGCGGGTTTTTGCCTCCTGCGGAGACGATAACCACAACACGGAGGAAGAGACGAGAGAGCTGCACTCGGGCGGAGCTTTTGTCATGGTGAACGCCGACCGACTGAGCTATGAAAGCATTATTGACGGATTGCTTTCGGGGAATTTTTATTCCTCAATGGCACCGATAATTCATTCGCTTTACGTGGAGGACGGAAGGGTGTATGTTGAGTGTTCGGACGCGAGACAGATAACCTATTCGACGCGCGGCAGACGCACGCAGGCGGTCAACGCTATCGATGGACGCGTGAATAGAGCGGTGTTTGAGATAAAGGACACCGACGAGTATTTCCGCATCGACGTAATTGATGCGCATGGATTGAGAGCTAACACGCAGGCGTATTTTATTGATGAACTGTAATTTTTGGTGAGACTTGAAAAACTCTCCCTTAAAATCCGAAAAAGGTCTTGACAAAAGCGGTTTTATTATATATAATACTAATGTTATAGATAAATGCGTTGATGAGGACAGAGAAAATGTGCGTTTTTTCAGAGATGCGCCAGTGGGTGTGAGGCGCAAGGCGGGATTTTCTTACTCACCTCGGAGCAGTTTCCCCGAAGCGGTTGTAGTAGGGGAAAACGGTTAGCCGCCGTTATAGGTCAGAGTGGCATCTTTTGATGCAATTTGAGTGGTACCGCGGAAGTATTGCGCTTTCGTCTCAAAACGAGACGAAAGCGTCTTTTTTATTGTAAAAAACAGAAAGGAAATATAAAAATGAAGTACGACCATTTATCAGTTGAAAAAAAGTGGCAGGAATACTGGGAAAAGAACGAGACCTTCAAGACCGACGTTTGGGATTTCTCAAAGCCTAAATTCTATGCCCTTGATATGTTCCCCTATCCTTCGGGAGTAGGTCTGCACGCAGGTCACCCCGAGGGCTATACCGCAACCGACATCGTGTCGAGAATGAAGAGAATGCAGGGCTATAACGTCCTCCATCCTATGGGCTACGACTCCTTCGGTCTCCCCGCGGAGCAATATGCGGTAACTACGGGAAATCATCCTAACGGATTTACTCAGGAAAATATCAAGACTTTTTCGAAGCAGCTTAAAGAGCTTGGCTTTGACTACGACTGGTCGAAGATGATCGCGACAAGCGATCCCGAGTTCTATAAGTGGACTCAGTGGATATTCAAGCAGCTCTACCTCGACGGCTACGCACAGCATATAGATATGCCCGTAAACTGGTGCGAAGAGCTTGGAACGGTGCTTTCCAACGACGAGGTCATCGACGGCAAGAGCGAGAGAGGCGGATTCCCCGTTGTCAGAAAGAACATGAAGCAGTGGGTCATCAATCAGCCCGCATTCGCCGAGGAGCTGCTCGAAGGACTTGACGAGATCGACTGGCCCGAGTCCACCAAGCTTATGCAGAAGAACTGGATAGGCAAGTCTACCGGCGTTGAGGTCAAGTTCCAGATCGTTGACGGCGGTGAATTTTCTATATTTACTACCTGCATCGAGACGATATACGGTATAACCTTTATGGTCCTTGCTCCCGACGGCGAGATCGTAAAGCAGCTTATGCCGAGAATAGAGAACAAGGACGAGGTTCAGGCATATATCGACGAGACTCTCAAAAAGAACGATATGGATAGAACCGAGCTGAACAAGACCAAGTCGGGATGTGAACTCAAAGGCGTTACTTGTATCAACCCCGTAAACGGCAAGGAAGTCAGAATGTTCATCGGTGACTTCGTCCTCGCAAGCTACGGCACAGGTGCGGTCATGGCTGTTCCTTCCCACGACCAGCGTGACTTTGAGTACGCTATCGCGCACAATATCGATATGATCCAGGTCATCGACGGCGACGAAAAGCTCGGTCACGTTGATGTCATCGAGAAGGCATTTGAAAAGCAGGATTATCTCGGCAAGGGTTACAGACTTATCAACTCCGAGGAGTTTACCGGTCTTACCGTTGAGGAGGCGAAGGAGGCTATCACCTCCAAGCTTGAAGCCCAGGGTGTTGCAAAGAGAACCGTAAATTACCACTTCAGAGAGTGGATCTTTGCCCGTCAGAGATACTGGGGCGAGCCGGTTCCCGTGGTACACGGCGAGGACGGAACGGTTCACGTTCTTCCCGACGAGGAGCTTCCTCTCATCCTCCCCGAGCTTGAAAACTATAAGGGTGTTAACGGAAAAGCTCCCCTTGAAAACGCGACCGAGTGGAAGCAGTACGATAAAGACGGTGTAAAGGGTGTCCGCGAGACCTCCACAATGCCTGGCTCCGCAGGCTCATCCTGGTACTTCCTCCGTTATATCGACCCCAAGAATAACGACGAGTTCGCAAATCAAGAGCTGCTGAAGCACTGGATGCCCGTTGACCTCTATATCGGCGGCCCCGAGCATGCGGTAGGTCACCTTATGTATTCGAGAATCTGGAACAGATACCTCTACAATAAGGGCCTCGCTCCCACAAAGGAACCCTTCAAGAAGCTTGTGCATCAGGGTATGATCCTCGGCGCTAACGGCATCAAGATGGGCAAGCGTTTCCCCGAATTCGTAGTAAATCCCAGCGATGTAGTAAGAGATTACGGCGCGGACACACTCCGTCTCTACGAGATGTTTATGGGTCCCCTTGAGGTCTCCAAGCCTTGGAGCGATACCGGCGTTGACGGAGCAAGACGCTTTCTCAACCGTGTCTGGGCGTTCTTCACCGAGCCCGCTAATATCGTTGACGGTGAGACTCCCGCACTCGAAAAAATCTACCACAAGACCGTCAAGAAGGTAACCGACGACTTTGAAAAGCTTGCGTTCAATACCGCTATCTCTCAGATGATGATCTTTGTAAACGCTGTTTACAAGGAAGGCAAATGCTCCAAGGAATACGCCGAGGGACTTATTAAGATGCTGTCCCCCATCTGTCCTCATATCGGCGAGGAGATCTGGTCAATACTTGGTCACGACACTACCATCGCTTACGAAAGCTGGCCTACCTTTGACGAGGCAAAGACCGCAGACGACACCGTTGAGGTCGTAGTTCAGATCAACGGCAAGTTGAGGGGTAAGATAAACGTTGCTGTCGATATGCCTAAGGACGATGTCCTCGCGCTTGCCAAGGCGGAGGAGAAGGTTGCCGAGGCTATTTCCGGCAAGACTATCGTCAAGGAGATAGTTATTCCTAATAAGATTGTGAATATCGTAGTAAAATAATTTAAGATTTTTCTGAAATTTTTATGTAATCAATATTGACAAATAGAAAATTTTGGTGTATAATGTTAAAGTATCTGTGAGCATAAGCTTACTGAACCTGTTTAAAAGCGAGGGGAGGGAAAAAGAAAATGGCAGAAGTTAAAGTAAAAGAGGGCGAGTCTCTTGACAGCGCGCTCCGTCGCTTTAAGCGTCAGTGTGCTCGTTCGGGAATCCTTACCGAGCTTCGTAAGAGAGAGCACTATGAAAAGCCCAGCGTAAAGCGTAAGAAGAAGTCCGAAGCTGCACGCAAGAGAAAGTACAAGTAATTTGAACTTTTGAAGAAATTAAAAGCAGGTGTATTTTTGCGTCTGCTTTTTATTTTCGTACACATTGAAAATATGCTAAAAATATCTTTTGGTTATTGACAAATTTCGATTTTTTGTGTATAATGATTACAACAAGTAATTAAATTTATTACTTAACAATTATGGAGGTGTTTTATTATGCAGACTCTTAAGAAATTTTTCCCCCTTTCCTTTAAGTTTGTAAAGGACGGAGGCAATCTGGCAGTTGGTATCATTATTTACGTGCTTGCCGGTCTGCTTGTTCCCGGAGCACTGACCCTAGTATCAATGCTTATTGGAGCATTGCTCGGATTTTTGCTTTTGGGTGTCGGAGTTGTTCTTGCGGGAATTGTCGGTGGAATTTTAGGCCTTCTCGGAACTGTGGTTTCGCTGTACTGCCTTGCGGGTATCGTATTCCAGATCCTTGTTTTTACCAAGGTTTTTAAGGATCCCGATGCTCCTGTCGAGGTTGATGCTGTTGAAGAGAAGACTACAGATGCTGAATAATTGACTTTTTGATTACATAAAAACTCCGGCGCAGAAGCGTCGGAGTTTTTATGTTCTTAAAGTGTTTTGATGAATATGTCTCTTATGTGAGCGTTAAGTATAAATGAGCATATTTTTTCGTCCTTGTTGCCCTCAATACCCTTGTAGAGAAAATGAATAAGGAGATAAGCAACAGCGCCGCCGAGAGCGCCTGAAATAATGCCGCCGATAATATCGGAGGGGTAGTGGACCATAAGATAGTTGCGGCTGGCGCCCATAACGATTACGTAGATCGCCGACGTGAGGAATATCCACCATTTACGGTTCTTGTCGTATCCAAGACAAAGTCCCGTCATGCCTGCCATGGCGGCAGTGGTGTGTCCCGAGGGGAAAGAAAACTCGCTTTGGACGTGTGCGCCCACGAATTTCCACCATTTTGAGAATTGAGCGATCTCGGATGCATAAGGACGCGGACGGGCAACGATGTTTTTTACCGCTACGTTTGTTATCAGCGCGCCGATACCGATCGAGAGCAGAACGCAAATCCCAGCCTTTCTCGTTTTTGGAAAGAGCAGAAGAATTGCGGCGAGAATAAAGCATGCCATAGCGCCGTCTCCGATGACCGCGAAAAACTCGGATATGGGAGTAAGCACGGGAGACAGGTATGTAGCAAGAATGTGATAAAATTCAAGAATGGCAAAGTCAAACTCCGCAAACGCGGTGTTGAGCCACTGTGCGATAGGTGTCATATTTTCGTCCTTTTATTTTTGCTTTGTGTTTTTTTCGTTTCACAACAGCTCCGAGGCAACAGATCGTGCATTGAAAACGCTTTTTTCAAAAAGAGCAGTAAATACGGATTTATGCAATAACCGATAGAATTATATCACCGCACCCACGGTTTGTCAAGGAACTTTTGTTCGAATTTCTTGTATTTGCCTGTTGACAAGAGCCGATTTTGGGTGTATAATCAATTTAGAACGGTTGTTCCAAATTAATTTGTGAGGTGTTATGAGTGGAAAGGACGATCCTTCATTCGGATCTGAATAATTTTTACGCGTCGGTGGAGCTTTTGTCACATCCCGAGCTGCGCGGAAAGCCCGTGGCTGTGGCTGGGGACCCCGAGGCGAGACACGGCATAGTTTTGGCGAAAAATTACGAAGCGAAGGCTTGTGGGGTTCAGACCGCAGAGCCGCTTTGGCAGGCGAGACAAAAATGCCCCGATATAGTCTTTTTACCGCCTCATTTTGAGCTTTACGAGCAGTATTCGCAGGCGGCGAGGGAGATATATTACGACTATACCGATATGATAGAACCGTTCGGACTTGACGAATGCTGGCTCGACGTTACCGGCAGCCTGTCTCTTTTCGGTGACGGTAAAACTATTGCCGACACCATCCGCCGACGGATGAAAAAGGAGCTTGGACTAACGGTTTCGGTAGGAGTCTCATTTAATAAGGTCTTTGCCAAGCTTGGATCTGACATGAAAAAGCCCGACGCCACTACGGTGATCTCGTCGGATGATTTTCGCGAGAAGATATGGGGTCTGCCTGCCTCGGATATGCTTTTCGTGGGCAAAAAGACCTATGAAAAGCTCACTCGGTACGGTCTGCGTACCATCGGAGATGTGGCGCGGACAGACCCCTATCTGCTCAAATGTCTTTTTGGCAAAAACGGTCTCGCGCTCCACGAGAACGCAAACGGCAGAGATATGTCCCCCGTCTCGCTCCACGGTTTTTCGCCGCCCCCGAAATCAATAGGGAATAGCACCACGCCGCCACGCGATCTCGTTAGCGAAAACGACGTGGACATCATACTCTATCAGCTCTGCGAAAACGTCTCGATGCGGATGCGGCGTGAGGGTGTGGTGTGTCAGACGGTACAAATCTCGGTGAGATACAGCGATCTCCACACCGTCGAGCGGCAGATGAAGCCCGACTACCCCAACAGAACGGCGCGCTCGCTTTATGAGTCTGCAAGAGCCTTGATGAAAAAGCACCGTCTTTTGGGCGAGCCTATACGTTCTCTCGGCGTCCGCGGCGCAGACCTTTTGCGAAGCGACACGGAACAGCTCTCCTTTTCGCCCGATATTATGGAGATACAGAAAGCCGAGACACTTGAAGGAGTGGTAGATGATCTTCGCGAGCGATACGGCAAGCCGTCATTGCGGCGGGGAATAATGTTTACTGACGGAATATTGGGAGCAAACAAAATATCAAACGTGGTATCTCTTGTGGACGGAGGATAAAGCACACCAAAGGTGTGCAGTTCTATTCGCCTCCGGCGAGTGGTATTGCTTCGCAGTGGTATTCGTCTACGACGAGTGATATTTGCTGCGCAAGCTTAGGTGGCGAATAGAATATCACTGTTCGGCAACGCCGAACAATATCACTTCCCGATAGGGAAATATCACTGTCGCTTGCGACAATATCACTCCGCCTTTTGCGGAATATCACTACTCCAAACTCCCCATAAATCAAAATTCTAAATTAAGACAATAATTTTTTGCTAAAATTTTATTTTTTGCAAAAGCCGTTGAATTTGTAAGATTTATATGTTATAATTAATTGTATTCAAATAAAATTTCGGAGGAATTCTATGCCAATGCAAATGACGTTCCGTTGGTACGGCGAGGGCAACGATAAGATCAGCCTCTCCGATATCAAGCAGATACCCGGTGTTACGGGTATAGTCTGGGCGCTCCACCATAAGATGCCGGGCGAGATCTGGGAAGAAGATGAGATCGCCGAGGTCAAACGCCAGCTTGACGAGTACGGCTTCAATATGGATGTGGTCGAGTCGGTCAACGTACACGACGACATCAAGATCGGTCTGCCCACAAGAGACAAGTACATCGAAAACTACAAGCAGTGTATCAGAAACCTCTCCAAATTCGGAGTTAAGGTTATCTGCTACAACTTTATGCCCATATTCGACTGGACAAGGAGCAACCTTTTCCATCCCGTAGGCGACGGATCTACCGCGCTTTTCTACGAGAAGAATATGATCCAGGACGACTACAACGCTATGGCGAAGTACATCCTTGACTTCACCGAAAAGTACAATATGTCCTTCCCCGGCTGGGAGCCTGAGAGAATGGCAAAGCTTGACGAGCTTTTCAAGGCTTACGAGGGCGTTGACCACGAAAAGCTTTGGGAGAACCTCAAGTATTTCCTTGAAGCGATAATGCCCACCTGCCGCGAGTGCGATATCAAAATGGCGATCCACATGGACGATCCGCCTTGGGATATCTTCGGTCTGCCCCGTCTCCTTGTAGACGAAGCGAGCATCGACCGCTTCCTCAGAATGGTGGACGACCCCTATAACTGCCTGACCCTCTGCTCGGGAAGCCTTGGCGCTAACCCCGAAAATAACGTGGCAGAGATAGTCCGCAAGCATTGTGACAGAATAGCTTTCGCTCATATCAGAAACGTAAAGCATTTTGAAAACGGCGACTTCTCCGAGGCAAGCCACCGCGATTGCGACGGTGATACGGGCATCCTTGAGATACTCAAAGCGTACCACGACGGAGGATATGAGGGATATATTCGTCCCGACCACGGCAGACACCTCTGGAACGAGGGCCCCGGCAACGTCCGTCCCGGCTACGGTCTCTATGACAGAGCGCTTGGCATTATGTATATGCTCGGCATCTGGGATATGCTGGATAAGCTTGATAATAAATAATCTAATAACTATCCCCACCGTCAATCGCGGTGGGGATAGCCGTTATCGAATATTTCCTTTTGTTTTTTTGAATAATGACAAAAATATTTTTGTAATTTGCAAAAAAAGGCTTGACAAACGCCGAGTTTGTGGTATAATGTATTGGTAAGTCAATTTAAACGGATGACTTGCGCAGATCATTGATCTGTTTGAATACTTTTTTGGAGAAGTACTCAAGAGGCCGAAGAGGCGCCCCTGCTAAGGGTGTAGGTCGGATTTACCCGGCGCGAGAGTTCAAATCTCTCCTTCTCCGCCAAAAAAGACACAATATATAGTATTAGATTGACTCTAATTACACTATATGTTGTGTCTTTTCCTTTTTGTCGGGGTTTTGCACCCCTTATTATACCCCTTATAGATTTTTAGGCGTTGATTTTTTCAAAATAAGATTGCATTCTTGCCGCACTTTCACGCTTCATTTTTTCAGAAACGTGACCGTACACATCAAGCGTAAAACTTGCCGTGGCGTGACCGAGGTTTTGCTGTACCGTTTTCACATCGTCACCCTCTTGCAATGCTGTGACGGCGTATGTGTGACGGAGATCGTGGAAACGTGCGTCAGGGCGTCCGATCTTATTCGCCACCGCCTTGAAGCGTTTGAGTGCCGTCTGCGGCACGATAAAGTGACCTGACCTGTCCGTGAATACAAGGTTATACTCATTTTGCCATGCAAGACCGCAGGCAAGATGATTTTGCATCTGATCTTGTCGGACGGCTCTCAATATCTCCATAACAAACGGAGCAACCGTCAGCACCCTGCTTTTATCGTTCTTTGTGGCGGCTATGTAATGCTGACCGCCTTTTACCTTTTCTTTGCAAAGTTGTTGCTTGACGGTGATCGTGCCGTCATGGAAATTGACGGACTCCCAAGACAGACCGCAAATTTCTCCCTCTCGCAGACCTGTGAACAATGCCACAGTAAATAGATTTTTCAAAGGCTCATTCTCCTGAATAGCACCCAAAAAGGCGGCTATTTCTTTTTCGGAGAGTGGGCTTATTTCTTTTTTCTCAATTCGGGGCAAGGTGCAAGCGTCCGCAGGGTTGATACCGATATATCGGAGCTTCAAAGCCTGTTCAAGTGCCTTGTGCAGTATGCCGTGAACATTCTTGATCGTTTTCGGCTGTAATTGCTTCACCCTTAACAGATCATTATAAAACGTCTGTATGTGAGTCGCATTCAATGACGTGAGCTTGATTTTACCGAGAGCAGACTTGATATGCGTATCAATGCGGCTCTTGTAGGTGGAGAACGTGAGCGGCTTGCAGGACGGCTCTATATACTCCGTCAGCCATATATCAAGCCACTTTGCAACCGTCAAACGTGTAGGCTCAAAATATGTACCATCATCGGACGCCTTTTGTGCCGCTCTCATTGCCTTTAATACATCGGCTTGTTTTTCTCCGTAAAAACTGCGGCGTTTGCCGTCAATGGTACACCGAGCTTCCCACGTGCCGTTTTCTCTCTGCCTGATCGAGCCGTTACCTTTTGCATTGCGTAATTTTGTATTAGCCATTATTTGTACCTTCCTTTTGTTTTGCTCTTTTCCTTCTTTGATAATACTTTTGTGGGGAGCATCTACTGCAAAATTCTTGAGCTCTGTGAGTACAAGAAAACAATTCTCCACAGCATTTACATTCTTTTATACCTGTTGTTGTATCAGCGTTATATAGCAAAAGCAGTTGATACTTTGCCAATTCTATTAGATTGTCAAATGTTGGTATAAGTGAATATCGTTCTCCGTCAAATTCAATATCCATTTGAAATTTTATCTCTTTGAAATACTGTAAAAGCATTCCCTGTATCTTTTCGACTGTTGCACTTGATTTTATGTTATAAATCAATTTATCATGTAGACTTTCTCTGCCAATACCTATATATAAATCAGGTTTGCAAGCCAAGACATACAAAAAGTTATTATATAAACTTGCCAATTCATTACAAAAAATTTCAGCACTAAAAGCACAATATCCTTGTTCCGCATAGGGACTTTTTATTGCCCGAAAAATGACAGGCGTATTATTGATTACGATTGCTTCAATTCCTTTTTGAAACGGCAAGCCATATTTTTGACACCATTTTACAATTTCTTTGTATTGCCGCTCTCTTGAATACTTAAAGTTATTGACTATATTAAAATTTAGATGTAGCAGACTATCTAATATTTCACGGGTATCTGTATATTGTGGGGAAAGACGTCTTATTTCAAATGGGGTGTCTTTTTTGTTATATCCCATTATATAATCTTTGGCTGACGTTTCCTTATCGTGTTTTATTTCATAATGCGTGAATTGCGGAATATACAGTTTTACCCTTTGAGCTATCATCAAAGTTTTTCCTGTGTCCGCATTAACTAAATTTCCGTTCAAAATATATGCCCTCTCTTAAAAAGTTTATGCAAAAGTTTATGTTTAGAATATTTCACATAAACATTATATCATGTTATAATATGTTTGTCAAGAAGATAGTCGACGATTTTTGATAAAAATTTTCAAACATAGGAGAAAAAGCAAAATGCCAATTTTCAAAACAATTAGACAAACAGCCGCAACAGGCTTGTTAAGTGAACACCGTTTACGCATTCTTGTTTCCGAGGGTAAATGCCCTGGCATGTATGCAGGCAACCGTTTTTTGATAAATACAACGGCTCTTGCGGAACAGCTTGACAAGGAAAGCAAAGCAAACGAACAAAAGGACGGTGAAGTAAATGACAAATGAAAAGCTGACGTTCACCGTTGACGAAATGGCGGCGGCTCTCGGTATTAGCCGTCCTGTTGCTTATGAACTGTCACGCAAAGAGGGTTTTCCTGCTATTCGGATATCGGAGCGGCGAATAATCATTCCTGTAGATAGTCTAAAGCGTTGGCTTGACAAGCAGGCAGGAGAGCAATGCTGACAGGTGGTGACAGTATGACCGATCAAGAAAAAATAAACGCTTGCCTTGATTTAGGTGCATCTATTGCAGAAATAGAGCATCTTCAGGGAGAGGGATTTTCTATTGATGATATATATTCGGCTGTTCTCAATACGTCCATGCGGTATGAGGCAAAGAGTGCCGCAGAGTTTGGAGATGATAAGACCGAATTTGTTTGGACTCCCTATATCCCTATCGGTGATTATACCGTTCTCATGGCTGACGGCGGTACAGGTAAAACGATTTTCTGCTGTGGTATTGCGGCAACTATCAGCCGTGGCGAATGGCTACCGAGCAACGAAGCGGCAGAAACACCCTCTCCGTCAAACACCCTGATTATATCGGCAGAGGACAGAGGCGAACTGCTCAAAAAAAGGCTCATTGCGTCAGAAGCGGACTTGCAGAGGGTTTATATCCTTGATTGCATGGACTCCGAGGGAATGAACTTTACAGACGGCTATGACGATTTTATGGCAACGATAAAGCGGTACAAGCCACGCCTTGTTATTATTGATCCGTGGCATGCGTTTTTAGGTGCTGACGTTGATATAAACCGAGTAAATGCTGTCCGTCCTGTCTTTCAACGTCTTGCAAACATGGCAAAGGCATGCGAGTGCGGTATGGTACTTGTGTCGCATGTAAATAAGAGAGCGCAGGGCGAAAATGCCAATAATGCCGCCACAGGCTCAACGGACTTTATCAATGCCGCACGTTCAGCCATGCGAGTGATTTTCAATGATCTGCCAAGCGAAAAAGATACCCGAATTGTAGTACATACAAAAAGCAACTATGCAGAGGCAGGCAAATCCGTCAAATATCGAATAACCACGGACGGCGGCTGTCAATGGGCAGGGTTTAGCGAAATCACACGTCAAACGCTTGAAGAAGCGGCGAGGTGGAGAAAAACGCCGAATGAGGTTATAAACAAACAGAACGAACAGGACGAAACAAATTTTGCCTTGATCGAGGTTATCCGAGAACATGCCTGCAAGGGCAAGACCGTGAATATCAGCTACGATGAAATGAAAGACCTACACGGAGCGGATATTTTCGGTAGTGGGCAACCAAAGAGAGCTATTGACAGCGTGATACCTATGCTCAAGGGAGAGGGCATCACGATCAGGACAGGCAAAACCGTCAAGTATAACAGCAGAACACGAAACGGATTTAGCATCTACAAGTATGAAACTATTTCCGAGGTAGTGAATGATTTACCCGACTAATTTTGTTAGGAGTTATAAGTATAGACTTTATTGAATAATAGACAATCTATAAAGTCTATCAATTATACGCATAGCAAAACAAAAGGAAAACCAATACCAAACATTGACCGAAAAGGAGCAAATTTACATGGAAGAAATGACCGCATTTATTGATAAGGCATTGAAACTTTACTACAAGAAGCGAACAAGATTGAAGAAACAACTGCGAGAAGTCGAGGCAATGATCAAGACTCTTGAAGAAGTGAAAAGAGGTGATAATGATGACTGAATATGACAAACTTCTCATAGAACTTTTGAGAGATAAAATAAGGCAATGGGAAAACAAGTGCAACGATCAACGAATTGAGATCAACCGATTGAAAAAGGAACTCCGAGAAGCGAAAAAAGAGGTGCAGGCAAATGAAGAATAAGCCCGCTCTTGTATTGCTTTTGTGCCTGTGTGTGTTGGTATTCGCAGGGTGTAGCACCGAGCCGAAAGTATTATATCAAAGTGAAAGCCTTGAGGTTATCCGAGAGGGCAATATAACCACCGTGTACGATCTTGAAGCGGACGAACAATACACTTTCCGCACCGTCCGAGTAAAGCGTGGAGAGGGCGTTTCTGCGGCTCATACGGCGGTAGATACAAGCACCGTCAAAATTGAGGTGCTACCGTCTGCCACGTTACGAATACACGATAAGACGCAGGGCAAGATTTTGACAATTTCACGAAATTTTAGACAGAATGGGGGGTGATACGGTGGAATTAAAGCCAAAAGATGAGCAAATCCTTGCCGCTCTGCTGTCCTGTGGAACTGTTGCAGAGGCAGAGAAAATTTCAGGCGTGAGCAGAGCCACGATTTACAACAGGCTTGCAGATGAGGCATTCAAAGCAGAATATGACCGCAGGCGTTTCATGGTGCTTGACGAGGCGTGCAATGCCCTGAAAGCCACTTTGACCGAGGCGGTAGATACTATTCGGCAAATTATAAAAGACGAGGAAAATCCCTCTCAAATCCGCTTGAATGCGTGCGGTTTAGTATTGCAAAATTGCTTGAAATACGTTCAGCAAGTCGAGATTGTTTCACGCATTGAAGCACTTGAAAACATGATGAAAAAATAATTTATAAGGAGAATTTTTATAATGGCACAGTATAGAAACGTAAAGGAATTTACAGACAGAATACGCAAAGCATACCCCAAGTATAGAGAGGAATATGTTTCTCTCGGTAATGCTCTTATTGAGGGCAAAAAGAAATGGAACGAAGAACTCCGCAGAGGTTGGAGAACTCCCAAAGAGCAACAGGAAGCAACGATCAAGCACGATGAGGAAATGCGAAAGCTCCGTCTTGCTTTTGAAAGTATTGAGGATAGAGCCACGGCAGAATTTGAAGCGATCAAGCAAGAGTGCATTGATATTTTTGAGCCGTACAACAGAGCCACCGCATCAATGATTGATATGCCCACGCTTGAACTGCTCAAGAGCGGCATTCTCAAAGATAATGAGCTTTTTGACCTTGCAGACAGCTTTTCCGATAATGTTACCATGTTGAGAATTATCGGCAAGTATGCCGAGGAAAGAGCAAATATAAGTGATACGGCTGACAGAAAAATGGCAAGTTTTGCAATTAAGTGCAAGGGAGCATCTTTCCCTTATATCGTGCCTGTAAATGATCTTATTTTGTGGAGCACAAGAGCCGTCCGAGCAGACAAAGACCACAGGGACAAAGATCAAGTTTTTGCAGGTGCATCAGGCATTGCAAGACTTTATGAAGAAACAGCCGACAATATCACGGCTGAAGCGGAAAAGTATTATATCAAGGTTAGTGACTAATGAATAACGCCATATTAAAAAAGCTCAAGGAAATGGAAGAACGAAAGCTCATTGACGAGGAAACGGAAAAGCGGCATCAAGAGTTTTTGGATTATATCCAATATTTGATAGATCACCCACAGCCAAATCGTAATATACACGATTTTGAAAGCGAGGACTAAATGACAAAGGATATTTTGAAACGCCTTGAAGCGTTAGAAAATGAGGAAATAATCGAGATCGAGGATATTTCCATGTATGAGAGAGAAATATTCGGAGAGGAAACGGCGGCAGATGACGAACAGCATACTCCAAAGATTGAAAAGGCTTGAGGAAATTTCACCTGATCGGCTTGTTATTCTCGCAAATTTTGACGGCGTGGAAAAAGAATGCTCTGTTGATGAGCTTGAAGCAAATCCCAAAGCGGTTTTTATCCGTGTAATAAGTGGGAACAGCCTTGACGATGTGCAAAGAATACTAAACAGAATTGAGGTGATTGCACATGACGGATATAATTAAAAGACTTTCCGAGCTTGAAAAAGAGCTTTTCCGTGATGTATGGGCAGACGTTACATACAAGGACGGCACACGAAAGCGTGTCAAGATGTTGGACGTTTTGAGCCTTTACACAAACGGCGGCACACCGCCGCAGATCGTTGATGTGTCTTTTATCGGTGATACATCAAATCAAGGTATTTTGCCTGATCTTGTAAAATACTTGATTGAGAATAACCAATAACAAAAAAGGCGGTTGAGGGTGTACCCCTTGACCGCTGATTTTTATACCCCTTATACCCCTTATTTTACCCCTTAAGTGATTTTATAGAATTGTATCGGATTGACTATCACCCACGAAAAAGCCAATAATACAAAGGTTTATATATACTTGATTGCACGTATTTTCACACGGTAAAAATAGTATTGGAAAATTCAAATCTCTCCTTCTCCGCCAACGCAAAGCACCGCAAATGCGGTGCTTTTTGCGTTGGCGAAGAAAGAGGGCTTTGCCCCTCTTTAGCGGCGGGTACCGGCAAGGGCTTAGAGCCCGAGCGCTCCCGGTGGGAGATAAAGCGAGGGCGAGAAGGGAGGAGAAAAGGAGTATCGCGACCGGTAGGGAACGAGACGACTATTTCGACGAGAGGGCGGCTCGCCGCTTCAAATCTCTCCTTCTCCGCCAACAAAAAACGCACTTTTGTCTACAGACAAAGGTGCGTTTTTTGAATGATGTTTGCCTTCGGCAAATGATGCAGGGCGTTGCCCTATAATGACGGCTTCGCCTAATGATGTGTGCCTGACGGCACATTGAGGCAAACATCACATCATTGCGGAACGCAGTGGAGCAACATCATTTTGAGCGAAGCGAAAAACATCATATCGCCGCAAGGCGATGCATCATTTGACATATAAGCAAATTTATGGTATAATAATGACCGAAAGGCGGTTGGTATATGGGAATACTTGAAAAAATCTCGATTGTCATAGCAGGTTTAGCAATCATAGCATTCTTTGTTATTATGTTTATTCTTGCGATAAAACAGGAGAAAGCAGAGAAAGCTCGAAGAGGCGGAAAATCGCTCAAGGAGTTTTTAGCCGAGGAAGAAGCCAAAAAAATTGCCAT
>JAZNII010000129.1:0-5351 GCA_045577415.1 Eubacteriales bacterium | reverse complement strand
CCCTTCTTTTCATATATCTGCCAGAACTCATCTCGCGTTTGCGGACGCTCCGTCGGGCGTGAGAGCTGAGGTTGCTTAGCAATTTCAATATTTCCTGCGATCTTCTCGCCCTTGGCTTGTCCAAATAGAACTCTGCCCTTGTCGGTGTTGACAAGTATCATTGATACGCCAAGAGCATCCTCAAAGCCTTTATCCAAATTCTCAAGTCCCCAATAATCGCTGATAGTCAAATCACCGACTCGTTTTTTTGAGGTATACGGACAAGTATAACAGCTTTCGCGCGTAATATTATCCGAATAATAAACGTTCATAAAAGCGCAAAGCTTTTTGTCGTTCTTCAACTCCTGACCGTTTGCCAATTTTGCATAACAAGAGCTTCCTCGCCACGAGATCTTTTTGCAGCGGATTTTATATTCTGTCACTCGGCTGCCATATTTCTTTTCAAGCCACTGCATATATGCTTGATAGAATGTGGGAGAAGGCACTCCGTGGCAGATAATGTCAATGGCGAAGAAGTTTTCTGCGGGGAGATTTCTCGCATTTATAAAGCGTTTAACTCCGTCAACTTGACAAGGAGTACCCGAAAAAAGCACCTTTTTCCCCCGCTTCAGATCTGCCTCAATCTGAAAATAGCATGCACTCACATCGCTGGGCAGATACTTCGTACCCTGTATTTTAGCAAGGTCTTCGGCAGATTCTCCACGGATATGCGCCACGGAAAAATCATCCGCCTGCGCCGCGCCGTAAAAAACACCGCCCTGCTCGATAATCTTTTCTGCCAACGCCGCAAATGCGCCGCCAGAGGTGCTTCCCTTTCTCAGCTCGTCATTCGCCTTGAAAGCATATACGTCGGGCTCGGTTTGATGCTTTTCAACCTCATTTAAGACAGGGCAGACTTTTTTACATATGCCACAATCGACACATTTATTCTGATCGATCAGCGCAACCTTGAAGCCCTCGCGGTTGCTTACAGGTCTTATTGCATCAAGCTTACAGACAGCCATACAAGCACCGCAGCTTACACATGCATTGCCCGTAAGCTCTTTTTTCTCCGCCTTTAACGCTTTGTCCAAAAACGCCTTGGACGAGCTTACGTATTCGCTTAAAAGCTTTTTGCTCTCCACGTAATCGATAGGAGCAAAATCATTTTCTATGGTGGAAGAAATCAGGCGCTCCGACAGACCAACCTTACCCAACAAATTTGTGATACGAGAGCCGCCCGCCTTGTTATCTACGATGTAAAAATCCTTTTCAAAGATCAAGGAAAATGCAGTGCCGTGGAATGAATTGGTAAACACGGTCTTGGCATATTGAAAGCAACTCAAAAATTCAGACGGACCATACGTAACGATCTGTTTGTGATTTGCCTTTTTATCTTTGGCAGAACATATTTCGACCAATGTTAGTCCATGCTTGTCCGCATAATCTTTTGCAATTTCCGTCAATGCGTCGTTATGTACAACGCTATATAATAAGATATAATCTTTTTTTATCTTGCGTTTTGTCGCAACTCTCTCGTACTCTTCTTTATCCAACAAGAACACGGGATCGCATACGGGTTCCACTTCTCTTCCGGCAAGATCCGAAAGATATTGCGCAGTATCTTCTTCTCGTACCGAGCAATAGTCCAATTCACGAACCAACTTTTTGACCTTTTCTTCGTCGACCGGTTCAAATCTATCCTTGCCTACACTCGCCGCATAAGAAATCTTCGTTTTTACCCCGTCTATCGCTCCGAAGAAAATAGGATTGATGCCCTCGGTAATAATGGGATTCCGGATCTGATCGCTGCCGCAAACAACAGTATCCAAATTCAGCTTTTCAACGTCTTGCATATTCCTACACATCGACGTCATTTTTATATATTTATTGCGGAACTTGTCAAATGATTTTAATCTCTCGCCTTTCCAAGGAGCCGACAGAGCAAGTGCGGCTGCCAATTTCATCTTGCGCGCAGACGATTTATTTGGTTCACCGTCCCAGGACTGTTTCAGCCATGAAAACAAATGGTTGCTTTTTTCGTGACTGGGTAACGTATAGTCAATCACGCTACAGTCATACCCTTTGTTGTTAAGATATTTGCAGCTTGCAAATGCTTGCAGATTTGCGCCGTAATTGACGTTTTTATGTACGGTGATAATTCCTATTTTTTTACTCATTCACTATCTCCACTTATCAGAGTTTCTTTCGATTCTTCTTTCTTCTTCATAGACTTGAAAAGTCCTATAATTTTTTTATGGAAAATAACGACCAATCCCAAAATAACGATTAAAACGCTTATCCTTGCCCAGAAGTTATACATAAATATCATACTGTATACCGCAAAACCAAGATATATTACTATGATTGCGAAAAACGCTTTCAGATCCACGATCTTCTTTAAATTCTTTTCGTAATGCTTTACGACAAAATAATAAGAGAGCATCTGAACAGCGGCACACAGTAAGGTTGTGTATCCCGCGGCTATATAACCGCAATATTTAATACCGAAGTAATTAGTCACAAGGTTAACGACCGCACAGCAGATCGTTATTACAGACATCTGCCACGTTTTTTCGTAATAGAACATAATATTGCCGACGATTCCGTAAACAAAAGCAAACAGAGTTGCCATTGTAAGCGGCGGGATAAACCAGACTGCATCCAAATACTCCTCGGTGGCAAATATCAGAATTCCTTCTCTTGCAAACAACGTCACTCCGAGACAAACGACTGCAACCAGCGCCGTGCATCCCGTAATAGTGTTTTTTAATCCTTTGTAATTTTTTGCTTTAATAGATTGCAACGTATAAGGAATGAGGGCATAATTGATCGCTTGGGTTATAATGCTCATCAAACCCGTAATGCTATGCGCAATACCGTATATTCCTGCCTGTGCCGCTCCAATCATAGAATTGATCATCAATTTATCACTGGAATGCAACAAATTTGATGACAAGTAATGCGGAATAAGAGGTAAATTGAACTTTAACGCATATCCCCAATACTTTCCACTATAAACCTTCTTCCCTTTCACGTAGCTATAGACACACAATACAAGGCCTAACAATATACCCAGCACTCCCGCGCCAACTACCTTGGCATACGCCACTTGATCGGGAAACAGCAAAATTGCGATAATTGCAATAGTGGGACTTAACAGGGCGTTAGCAAACGTATACGCTATTACGCTCTTATAATCGTACAGAAATCGTCTGCGCATCAGCCAAAAGGAAGTGACCGCATTCGTAAACGTCTGTATCCACATAAAGAGCAGATACGCCGTGTTCAACTCAAAAACCGACGGAACAAAAACGTTGAAAATGATAGCCGCTGTATAAACCAGCAAGGATGCTACAAACGTCAGCGAGATCATTGATGACGTATACGCCTTAATATCGTCCTCGTATTTCATTTGCGCAACGTTATACACTCCGTCTGCCAGAGAGAGGGTGGCAAAAATACTGATAACGCCTTCCCACGAAACGAAAACGCTGGTAGCTCCATAATCTGCTACATCCATCAAGCGCGTAAAGATAGGCATCGTTATAAACGAAACTCCCTTTAAGGCAACGTTGGATATAACGAACCAGACCGATGCCTTTGCCGCGGGCGACAGACTATTCAGTTTTTTTAATAACGACTTAATTTTTCCCATCATTTTTCAAAGCACTTTTCTATTTCTTCTATAATTTGTTGATTGTTCGAAGGGCCCTTCACTGCCGTTTGCCCAATACGCAAACGGTCTTCGGGATTGTCCAGCAAATATTTCACGCCTCGATATATCTCGTCCGAAGTTCGTTTTACGATCACGCCGTTTTTCATATCCGTGATCATTTCCAAATAGCTTGGAATATCGGTAACGACAACAGGCTTTTTAAAATATTTCTCCTCAAATACCGCCATTCCATAGCCCTCATAGCTTGACGGCTGAACGCAGATATCCGCGCCGTTCATATAAGTATAGGGATTTGAGCAATTCCCAAGCAATATGAAGCTATCCTTAACTCCGTATTTTTCGATCTCCGCTTCGATATCCTTGCGAAAATCTCCCTCACCCGCTACGTACCACTTGATCTTATAGCCCTCGTCAAGTAAGCGTCTGCACGCAGGAACGCACAAATGAAATCCCTTTAATTCCACCAATCTGCCGACCGACAGGATATTAAGCTCATCACCGATCATCTTATTTGATTCTTGCGCCAGACTGTTGACCTCATCATAATTCAACAAGCTCGGCAAAATGATACATTTGAATTTGTCCGCAAAAGTGGGATACACTTCCCTCAAATTCCGCAAGGAATTCTGCGACACGGTAATTACGGAATCAAGCTTTCTAAACGCGCTCTCGTCCAGCTTTTTATTGTTGTTGATCTTTTTGATATCGGTATGTATCCAACCGAGCTTTACGTCAGCGTCTACGCAATCGGCAACGTAATAGCACGCCGAGCCTTCTTCAAAGCCGATCGCAATGTCGTAATGTTTATTGAGTTTAAGCATTGTCTTCTTCATATTTTTCCAATCGCCTTGGGTAAATTTCTTGCAACCAAAGCGAATACGGAGAAAGCGTCCGATACGATACAATGCCAAGCCAACTTTTCCCATTTTGAGAAGCGTTTTGACACTACTACCAAAGGAACGGTTATATACGTCTGCATAATAGGGAGAATCGGACAGAAGATTGACGTTTTTATTTAATTTGGGAAGCAGATCTCTTCCCTCATTGAAAAGATAGAGGTCTACCTCATATTTATCATAATCAAAATTGTCGCAGAGATTTATCAAGCATTTTTCCAAGCCGCCCGTAGAAAGACTACTGGATACCAACAAGATTTTTTTCTTCATTATTTTATTTCGCCTTTTTTATTCGTTTTCTATATTTCAAGTGATAAAGCAGCTTAAATATACCGTACAAATTATATACAACGATATTAAATCGCTTTTTATCCCCGGGATAAGTGGGCAAGAAATAATTTTTGTATTTCTTAACCTCGCAAATACATTTGTTGATATCCTTTTTATATTTCTTCTCGTTGGTATTCAATAAGCACATTAACATTGCAATATTCGATTTTACCAACATATTTTTCGCTTTATCTAATAAATGCGGATAATTCTCTTCTATTGTTTTATATTTTTGTTGAGCAAAATACAAAATATCAAAATACTTTTCGGAAAACGCAGCATGTGATGCACTGTTCTCATTAACACGATATTTGTATATAAAAACGTCACGCGCCACAACGGTAGGATTATTCAGAAACACTCTAAAAACAAAATAACTATCTTCGTGAATCCTTCTTCCTTCAACAAATCTCACGCTATCTATCACATGCTTTTTGTATAACTTCGCGCAGGAAGAATAAGTAAAC
>JAZNII010000128.1:0-2544 GCA_045577415.1 Eubacteriales bacterium | reverse complement strand
TCTGCCTCCCATCTTCCCCGACGAAAAGCTGTCGGTACGCGAGGACACCGAGAGAATGTGCCGCGAAAATTACAGGCTTTGGAAGGAGACATACGAATCCTTCTACGGCATAAATCTGGAATACACTACCGAGGGTGAGGTCTCTCCATGCTCTACTTGATAATTATTTTAATAACTGTCGTTCTTGTCACCGCGGCTAATCTCTTGTTCACTATACCGATAACCCCTCAGGAGATAGGTTCTGTCCTGTTCGCCGTAGTTTTGGCAACCGTCGCGATCATCGCGGCAGATGGAATAACGGCGCTTATTATTCGCCGTCTTACCCCAAAGCGTTGGTATTCACCGGGGAAGCGCTTCTTTGAGGTCTCAAAAAAGGAAAGAAACCTATACAGAACGCTGAAAATCAAGTCTTGGAAGGACAAGATCCCCGAGCTTGGCGGATTTACGAGCTTTCACAAGGACAAGCTTGAAAGCAACAGTGATCATGCTTATCTTGAACGCTTTATAACGGAGGCAAATTACGGCGTAGTGATCCATTTAGTCAACGCAATATTAGGATTTGTTATTATGTTTATCCCTTTTTGCGCTTCGCCTACGATCTGGATCCCGATTTTCGCGGTAAATTTCATTCTCAGTCTGCTTCCCGTAGCGATCCTCCGATACACAAGCTACACTCTGCAAAATCTGTATAACAGATGCAAGAAAAAAGAAAATTCTCAAAGAAAGGAGACCGTATGAATCTAAATATTAAAAAAGCGCCGCGCACGGGAGCTGTACTTGCCGCCCTGGCAGGGTCGGCACTGCTTTTATCGGCAGGATCTGCCATATGCGCATATTTATTTTGCGAATCATTACAGATCTCATTGACGATTGCGATCATAGTTCTCCCTTCCATAGCTATCGTGTGGTTTCTCGCAAGTATGACGGTATATATCGTTGGAAAATACAAAAACAGGATCTCGCGTTGGATGGACATAAATCTCCGCGCGTCGTCCTTGACGGTGGCGGCAATATTACTTTTAGCGACGGTTGCTATGTTCGCCGTAGGTATAATCTTCGGCATCGATCCCATAGAAACGCTCCACACAATTATTAACGTATAATTATCAAAAAGATGCTTCACCTTGCGGCGAAGCATCTTTTTTAGTCTATATTAGGCTTTCTGCCCATAAGAGACCAGAGTATTATTATCATTTGTCCCGGTATGCACAGAATGTAAAGCTGCCAGAGATTAATTGTGCAGAGCATACTGAGTGTAATATGCAGAGCCAGAACAAGCGACCACATAAGCAGAGAAATTATGAGATAGTTTCTTCTGCGGCTGAACCATATCGAGTTCAGTACCAGCCAGACTATTGCAGACACGGGAGTTGCATAAGCAAATGCAAGCCAATGAGCAATAACGCCGTCAGTACTCAGATCTATGGCAAAGAACACGGTGAGAGCTATCAGCCATACCAAAAGCACGCTCATACCGGTTATGGTCCCGTGCGCCCTTTGCTTTTTTCTGATCAGTTGCTCTCTTTCCTCCGCATCCTTATCCGAGGGAGGAGAAACGTGACCGGGGGTGATCAGGTAGTCTACAGTAACGCCAAAGAGCAGGGAGATCTGTTTCAACACCGAAATGTCGGGAACCGACTCCCCTCTTTCCCATTTAGATACCGCCTTGTCCGAATAATTCAGCTTTTCGGCAAGCTCTATTTGAGTCATACCGCTTCCTCTGCGAAGAAGCGCGATATTTTCGGCAATTATTGATTTAATATCCTCCATAGGCTCACCTCCATCCAAATTATTTCTTTTTCCCGAATATCTTTTTTATGCGCCAAGATAGCGCGTTCTTTAGCTTTCTGAATATTTTTCTCGGCCAAAATTCCAAAACCTTGTACCGACTGTAAAACCAATATCCGAAGCCCTCAAGCTTCATTTCTTTCTCGCCGCGCTCGCCCTTCCAGACCTTGTCAAGTCTGCCTAAAACGTCCTTGTCCGTGATCCCTTTCTCAAGAGTCACGCAATTATCGCCGCAAAAGACATAGGAGTCGGGCAGAACCTTTATAACACGGTGCAAAACGTACTTTTCTCCGTCGCGAAAAAGCGCCACGTCGTACTTTTTAAGCCTTTCCTTTACGGGAACGACTGCAACCGTGTCCACTCTTTCCCGAAGCATCGGCTCCATACTGTGTCCCACCACGACGCTGACGTAAACGCCGTCCTCGGCAAGCAGGCTTTCGATACTTTTACTCATATCAGTTGATCTCTATAAATCCTTGATCTTCAAGGTTTTTGATAACGTTATCCACGTCGCCTTCAAGCTTTTCGCGATCCACCTCGTACTTGGCGTAAAGCATATCGCATATCTCGTTTCGTGAAAAACCGCTTTCTATGCATTTCCATATATCCGCGGCGGTGGAATTAAGCTTTACCATTCCGCGAAAGCTCTTGCTTGCGCCACCGACCGCAACCACAACGTAGCTGCCCATAACGCTTCGCAGAACAAATCCGTCTTTAATTTTCATAGCAAAAGCTCCTTTAAATTATTATCAACCG
>JAZNII010000127.1:0-2042 GCA_045577415.1 Eubacteriales bacterium | reverse complement strand
TTTTTCATAACACTTCTCTCCTTAAAAAATATTGCGCGCGCAAGCTAACTCTCTGCGCGTTTGTCACGCACCGATTGGGCGCGATGATATTTCTACAACATATATCATACCACAAACAAAGCGCCTTGTCAATAGTTTTTTTGAAAAAATATTTGAGCTTTGATTTTGCTTTGAAAGCTGCCCTTGTCTTTGATAGTTGCAATGACGTTTTTGCGTCAAAAACCGAAAAATTACACAACAATAGATTGAAAAATAAACTAAAAATAGAAAAACGCGTCAAATTGACCAAAAAACGCGATGATTCCGACCCTGAAAGAGCGCAAAGCTTTTGATCGTCAGAGACTTGATCGCGTTAAAAACGGGAGACGCTCGCTGAGAACGTCCCCCAAAAACAGACGAAAAATTTATTTTGATTTTTCTTTTTGACCTATCGCAGTCTCTGATTATTACGCTTTTTTCAGCTTTACTTGCCGTAGGGAACGGGAGGACGGTGTCCTCTTTCGCCCTGCGCCTGACCCTCTCCGCCGAAAATGTCCCCAACGCCTCTCTTGACGTTGTTCATGCCGTTTTCGACGTCGCCCGCGATCCTACCAACTATGCCACCCGCGCCCTCGGTACCCGTAGTACCGTTAGAACCCGTACCTTCGGTGCCTGTGGTACCCGTAGTGCCGTTAGAACCCGTACCCTCGGTTCCTGTGGTGCCTGTAGTGCCGTTAGAACCTGTTCCCGAGCCTTCTGTGTTGTTCTCACCACTAGTTTCCTTGTTTCCGCTCTCGGTTTCGGGAGCGGCGCTTTCGGTGATGCTGTCGGTTGTGTCGCTGACGCTTCCGTCTTCGGTGTTATTATTACCGCAGGAGGTAAACGCAGTCGCGCACAAAGCAAGAGTCAAAGCTGCTATCAAAATCTTTTTATTAAGCATACCGGAACTCCGTTTATATAAAATTTCTCGCAGCAGCATATTTTTATTTGTTGATCGCAATATGCCCCGCGCATAATTAGTTTTTCCGTTTTGAGACTAAAAAACCGCAGAAAAATCAGGCAAAAATTCTGTTATCAAACGGCTTTTGTCAGAATAAAATATTTGAAGGGAGGAAATAGAGATTATGGCATTTTTTACTGATATTTCAAATCAATTCGATGTCGGAATTGAATTTTCACAAAAAAAGTTACATAATATTGTGAGATTTTTATTGGTTTTTTGCGTCTTGCATTTTTGCGTTATACAAGTTATTTTTCCGACCCCGTTTGCCGCGGCGGCATCGATGTCCTCGACCCTCTTGTCCGCAGGAGAGCGGTCGGTGTCGGCAAGACTTGTGTGCGCGGAGATCTCGGACGCAACCGTGACGCTGGAGCTTTTTCTTGGCGGAGGCGTGAGCTTATGCGGTCTTTTGGCTGAGGTTACTTATGACGCAAGCAGGGTGAATTTTTCGTCGGCGAAGCTCGACGCGGCGATAGAGGAGCAGGGCGGCAAGCTTTCCTACACTGACAGTGACGGAAGGCTTACGTTGGCGCTGGACTGCTGTCATAACTTGTTTAGCGGGGACGTGGTTGAGCTTGTTTTCGCGTTCGCCGACTCCGAAGCCGCTGAAACGACCTTTGAGCTGTCGGTCTTGTCGGCATACGCTTGGGAGGGCGAAGATCTCCTTGAGTTGTCACCCTGCGAGCCGAGCATGGTCGCGGTCTCGGCAACGCCCGCTGCCGACAAGGATGCTCCGACGCTGAGGACTGTTGAGGTCTCTCTTTTTGGGGACGTAGCCGTCCTTTCGGTCTTTGGAACTGCTCCCGAGCGTTGCTTTGCGGCAGGGGTTGAGTTGTGCGTAGCCGATCTGTCAAGCTTTAGTGTGGAAAGGGTCTGCGCCGTTGGAGTGATTGACCGAGATGGCGAAAAAAGCGATTTTATTCGAGCTGTCGAGCTTTCCGCAAAGGGCAGATTTTGCGTGATCGTCAAGCCCGTGTCCTATTGCAGGACGGGAGCGGTCTATGGCACCGAGATCATTCTTTTGATCGAAAACGGCGAGGTTGTATATTAAAATTGGCAATTG
>JAZNII010000126.1:0-3021 GCA_045577415.1 Eubacteriales bacterium | reverse complement strand
GGTTCGGGGGTTTGTTGCGTCGGCTTCGCCGCCGCTGGGGTTCGGGGGTTTGTTGCGTCGGCTTCGCCGCCGCTGGATGCCAGCGTATGACACATTTGCTTTTTGTAGCTTTCTAGGATACAATACCTATGATTTTTTTTTTTAGTGAAGGAGTGAGTACAATTGGCACTAGTATTCGAGGAACAGGACAAGGCGACGTTCAAACTGACGACGCAGGAGGACGGCGCAGACGTAACGATAAGCGGCGTCAATTCTACACTCGCCAGCGCACAAACCATTTGCGACGGAGTCGCTTCGTTGCTTGCTTGCGCGTCGCTTACAGGTATCTACGACACTGGCGTTAGGACGGTGAAACAAGATGTCAACAACGAATGAATTAATTCTGAGAGTACAAGCGAGAGGCGGCGACGACATCACTAAAGTTACTTTGCCCTTGCTCAACTTCACGCCAGAAACTGCAACCGCTATTCGCAATTACGTGAAGGATAAAGTAACGGCGTTCAATACGGCCGCCGCTGATACAACTTCTGCTGTGTATCAAACCTTCACGCTCGACGAATCGGCGCCTCTCAGAGGCATTACTGAGGCCACTATCAGAATCCAGACTGAGGAAGTGATTTACGATGGCGATTGACTTGAAAATAACAAGCACTTATGCGGGCAAAACCGTTTCCAGTACAGTTAGCGACATCAGCCCAAACGCTACCAACGCTCAATTAGCTCAATTAGGCCGAAAACTTATCGACTTTAGCGACGGCACTTACGAAAAGGGTTCGAGGGTTGAAACGATAAATGTCGACACGACACCCGGCGGCGGTGTAAAACCCGAACCCACGCTCACGTTGAGCCGAACGACGATAGCCGCCAGCGAATTGGGGCAAATCGACTTGGGAATGTCTGTTCAGGTTACAGTCACGACCAACAGCGACGGGCAACTCTTCATTGCACCCAACACCGCAGTGCCGTCGGGCAAATCGCTTGCAGACGTTCCAATCTGTCAACCAATCGCAACAGCCGACGGTTACATCGTTCACTTTTCCAAACACAATGCCAGCAACATTTTTGCGCAAACCTTTTACATCGGCGTCACGGAAACCGACACTTACGCCGCCAAAGAAGTCGCAGTTAACTTTACTGCTTGAGGGGGGATAACAAATGGCAGACACGATTAAAACCACGCGCGATTTAAAAATCAAACCAGTATTCATGGACGGCGACGACCGCACTATCACCATAAAGAACGCGCGTAACGATATCGAACAATCCGAGATAACGGACTTAAATAACTGGCTGTTAACCACTCAAGTAATCATAGGCGACAAAACAGGAGCCGCCTTCGCCAAGATAGGAAAAGCAACAATAATAACGACGACCGATCGTTATTTAGATATAGAGTAATACTCCCAGGCCGCACGAAAAAAAATCCCCGACTAACGGGGATTTTACATTTTACTGACTGCAGGAAAATGGTTTACATTTCGAGCCGATTGTAAAAACGGCACGCGCGACTAATCGAAAATAAGCCAACCGTGTTCAGCAGTCCAGAATGCACCGCGGCCGTCGCCAGAGCACATCACGATTCGATAGCCACGAGCAATAAGGGCCGCAGAGGAGAGAGGGGAGCGAGCAAACGCAATCAAGGAATCCCACGACGTGAACCAGACACGGCGTTTAGTGGTATTGGGTTGCAAGGCGTCAGACGCACACACACGAACTTTTTCAGACATGAAGACCAGCCTCCTTTTTGAGAGTATCAGCCCAACGACGTTCCCATTCGCGAATTCGAGCTTTGCGATCGGTGCCGATAGTAACGTAGTAGGGGTTAACCATGAATTCCGTAAAGCCCTCGATTTTGCCGACATGGACGAGCAGATTTTTTTTCAGATACTGCAAGGCACGCCAGAGCGTCGGCTTTTCAATGCGCAGAACGGTTTGCAAATACTTATGGGAGCAACGATAGCCGAACGTTTTACCGTCAGTCCCGTATTGCTGATGATGAGCGATAAAGAGGAAGACGCGAACGACAGCGCCAGTGGAGCACTTGCACAAGAAATCGCTCATTTTTTCGGTATAACTAATCACGAAACCACTTCCATTCGAGGAACGAACCGCCGTGGTATGTTCGGAGATAACACCGCCGTCTTTATCAGAAACGATAGTCGTCTTGAAGGCAGGTGAATCTTGCGAGTAACCAACGGACATGATAAAATCACCTCCGACAAACACCATTAAAACCTACCATGAAAAAAATTTCGACCTGTAAAACGAGAGCGGGTTGAAATTTTTTTTTGAACGGAAAAAATTTTTTGCGCTAAAAAGAGCATGGTTAAATTATAGTAACCTTTACAAAGGTTGTCAACAGCCACGATTTGGTTTCAAAAAAGAAACCTCTACCATAAAGAAGAATCAATCACACCAACGACTAATCTAATGCGCTTTTCTATATCTATCTAAAAGCGAGTCTAATTGAGAATGGGAATCAGCTAAAAATCAAAAATCTGCGCGGGCGGCTAAAGCCGCGGGAACGTGAAGGGGAGAAATCAATCCGTTGCCGTTCGCACTCCGTTGCGCTACACGAAAAGCGGAAAGTAAATTTTGGAGCGATACCGCAAGGGTATCACTCCAAAATTCGCTTTACGTTCCGACTGACTACGTGCTGTTGTCGACGATTTTCGTGCTTGTCATCGCTTATGGCGATGACGCTACGCTCGAAAATCACGACAACGCGGCAACTACAAGAGACGAACCGAAACCGATACCACGGCTACGCGCTTGCGTCCAGCTTCGCGCTTGCCGCCGCTCGCAAGCTCGCGGAAAAGAAGAAGTTCGGTGGCGTTGGTGGTGGTTGCCCGTGCGTTGTGGTGGTTTGCGCCGCCGGCTGCGGTGCCGCTCTTAAAGCTGACGCACGGCACCGCGTTCGGGGTCGGCCGGCGGCGGGTTTGGGCGGACTGCGCGTCCGCGGGGCGTCCGCTTGCCGCCTCTAGTTGGTTGCGCGTCGGCTACGCCGCCGCTGTGGGGTTC
>JAZNII010000125.1:0-21383 GCA_045577415.1 Eubacteriales bacterium | reverse complement strand
CTTTCCTCCACATAATACTGCGGAACCTCGCCCTCGTTGACCTTCATTTTCTTCTAAAGGAAGTCCACCGTATACCGCTTCTGCAAAAGTGCGGCACCCTTGTATTTTTCGTTGGTGAGAATGCTTTCCACCGTTCTCTTATGCCACACCGTCTTTTTCGCAGGCGTGGGGATACCCTCACGGGTTAGCTCTTTTGCGATGGCGGAAGCAGATTTACCGGAGATGAAATCGCTGTAAATGCGGAGGATGATTTCCGCCTCCTCGGGAACGATCTCGGGAGTTCCGTCCGCCCCCTTGCGGTAACCGAGAAATTGCTTGTACGGCAGTTTGACCTTGCCATCCGAGAAGCTCTTTCGCTGTCCCCAGGTGATGTTCTCGGAAATGGAGCGGCTCTCTTCCTGAGCAAGGCTGGACATGATCGTGAGAAGAAGCTCGCCCTTGGAATCGAATGTCCATATATTTTCCTTTTCAAAGAAGACCTCCACACCTTTTTCCTTGAGCTTTCGTATGGTGGTAAGGCTGTCAACGGTGTTTCTCGCAAAACGGCTGACAGACTTGGTAATGATAAGGTCTATCTTGCCCGAAACGGCATCTACGACCATTTGATTGAAGCCCTCTCGCTTCTTGGTGTTCGTACCGGATATGCCTTCATCGGTATAAACCTTTATGAACTCCCATTCTGGGTTGTTCTTGATATACTGTGTGTAGTAATCGACCTGTGCCTCATAAGAGGTGAACTGCTCGTCGCTATCGGTGGATACACGGGCATAACCTGCCACCCTTCGGCGTGTCCGTGCCTCGGTAGATTTTCGTGTGCGTTGGCTTATGGTTGCAGGGATAACGGTTACGTTCTTGGCTGCCATAGTATCCTCCTTTACTTATTTGCCGTCCGTTCGAGGGTCTTCTGTCGGGCGGCTTCCTTCATTTCGTCTGTCCAACTCTCGGCACGGGAGCGGTCTTTCCATCGTTTAACGGCTTGTGAGCCATCCTTGAAGCAGAACACTAAGGTGTTGTCCTTTTCGGCTTGAATAGCCGTTAAATCGCTGAGAGGGATATCTGCGATAAGGTCATAAAGAATACTTTCGGGTATTGCCTTGGAGGCACAGGCTTTTTTGCCGTGAGTGTTGTATATGGTGCAGACCCAAATGACACCCGATGCCGTGGTCTTGCGCCTGTAGTGCTTTCCGCAGGTACCGCATACGATGAGTCCCGTAAAGGGGTAGGAGGTAGCCTTCTTGGTCGGCGCATAGTATTCGGCTCTTCTTTCGATCTCCTCCTGAACCGCCTCCCAGGTTGCAAGGTCGATGATGGCTTCGTGCGCACCCTCAACATGATACTGGGGCTGCTCTCCGTTGTTTACCAGCTTACGCTTGGTAAGGTGATTCTCGCTGTAGGTCTTTTGCAACAGGAGATTTCCTGTATAATTGTAGTTCTTCAGAATCTTGAGTACACCGCCGATGCGCCACGGCTTTCCGGTTCTTGTGCGGATGCCGTCATCGTTAAGTCCCTTCATAATGGTGGTCGCACCCAAGCCGTCAAGGTATTCGCGGTAGATGCGCCGAACCACCTCGGCTTCCTCGGGAACTACTACATACTGTCCGTTTTCACAGCGGTAACCGAGAACGAATCCGTTCCAAGGCTTGCCGTCCTCAAAGTTTCTGCGGATGCGCCATTTCATATTCTCGCTTACCGAAAGGCTCTCTTCCTGGGCATAGGAAGCGAGGATGGTCAACATCAACTCTCCGTCCGCGCTTGCGGTATGGATGTTCTGCTCTTCAAAGTACACGTCCACACCGAGCGTTTTCAGCTCTCGCACCGTTTCAAGGAGCGTGACTGTGTTCCTGGCAAAGCGTGAGATGGACTTTGTGATGACCATATCCACATTGCCGTTACGGCATTCGGCGAGGAGCTTCTGAAAGCCGTCACGCTTGTCCTTTGTTCCGGTAATGGCTTCATCGGCATACACGCCTGCATACTCCCAGCCGTTGTTTTGAATGTAGTCGCTGTAATAGCTGACCTGTGCCGAAAGCGAGTGGAGCATCGCATCCTTTCCGCTTGAGACCCTGGCGTAGGCTGCCACTCGCTTTTTCTTGGGTGCGCTCTCGGCAAAACGCACTTGCTCAATTTTTCTTGTCATAGAGTCCTCCTTTGTATCATTTATAGGGTACTATATATATCACTCTGAATGCCCTGAAAGTCAAGCGATTTCTGCGAAAATACTATCCGAAGATATGCCGTACTTTTTGTTCAATACGTCAATGGCTTTCTTGTAGTCGGAGGCTGTCAGAATACCTCTTTTCACAAGCCTTTCGATAAGACTTACTGAGGTGTGATAAAGGATAAGCTGTGTCGGGTCATACGGATCTCGCACGACGGGCGATAAGGTAACACGCGCGACAGCAGTATTTGCGACGGTTGTTTCCATAGCTTACGAACTCCTTTCCGCATTCCTCACATACGAGGGTGTAGTATGCTTTTCTATTAATTGCATCGGGGTGGGAGTTCCACCAAGCCATACGGCACTTATCCGAGCAGAACTTCTTTTCGCGTCTCCCCGTGGGTTGCGCCACAAATGCACCGCAAGTCATACAACGGCGAGTGCCGGGGATGTCGGGATGACGGTGGATATGAGAGCGCACGGTGTTGGGAGAGAGATGAAGGATGAGGGCGATGTCCCCGGCGGACTTGCCTTCCATACGAAGGTTATCGATCGCAATTTTGTCTTGCGGTTTCATATAAATGTCTCCTTTCTGTGTGGTGGGAGAGCAACCACGGGGGCTACTCTCCCGTAATGGTGTTTACGACTTTACCTCAAGGGACTTGACGGCTTCGGGAAGAACGAGCTTCGCGTCAATGCGCTCTGAGGTGATGTAGGCTACCTGACCCTGGTCGGCATAACGCTCTACAAGACGCTTCACGCTGCGCTTGCCACGCTCTCCAATCCAGAAGTAGGAGAAGTCACCGAAGAGCACGGGCTTGTTTCCTGTATCTATATCGGGCATCTCGTTGGTAACGTATACGGGATAGCCGAGGAGCATATCCGGTTCCTCTTCGTTCAAGGCTTTGCGCCAAGCAGGTTTGCCATCATAAAGACCGAGCTTTTTGAGCTTGACCTCGGTATCCTCCGAAAGGATGAAAACGGCGTTCTTGCGGTAAGGCTCCTTGACCGAGAAGATAAGATCGATGAGGTTATCAAAGGAAAGGTCTGCTGCGTTGTCGATTACCTTGCCCACCTCTGCCTGATAGACGATGCCCACAGGCTTGCCGTTTCCGTCACCGGTGAAGAACGTGGCTTCCTCTGCCTTGGCAATGGCGTGGACGAACATCTGATAAATGAAGTCCTCCACATCAAAGTCGGCGTCCTCCAAGAGCTCGTCCGAAACGAGGATACGCTTGGCAAGCTTGTATGCGTCAAGCACGATTTCACCGAAGGTGGTCTCACTGACACGTACGATTTCTCCCTCGGGAATCCAAGCAGCAGAGCCTTCCTCCACCACTCTCGGAATCTTCATTGTTTTGGTGGTCTTCAGCACCGTGCCGAGTCTGCGGAGAAGGTTATCATTTGTCAAGCCCTCGACGAGCTTCTTTTCAAAGGTATCGGGAACAAGGAAGCCGCCCGAGCCGTCACTACCCATCTTAAGGGCGTTCTGAGGCATACCGGTGTGAAGCATATCCTTGAAGGCTACCGCATATTCCGCTTCAATTTTGCGCTCTTCTGCGGTAGGATCACGCTTAATACCGAGAATTTCTTCTCTTAAAGCGTTAAGTTTTGCGAGATGTTCGCTGTAGGTTTTGGTGTTACTCATGGTAAAATTACTCCTTTTTCTTTAATAAATTTTGATGTTGCTTGTTTTTGGGGCAATACCCCGTTTGAATTCGGATTTTTTTGCGTGAGAGCCCCAGCCCGCTGTACGAATAAAAGGTCGTAGAGATTTAGCCCCCCCTACCCGGTCACACGGAAAAAGCTCTTCAAGTCATTGGATCATCGCAGGGGCTGCGAATCAAAATCATAAAAAGCACCTCCTTTTTGTTTTTATATCTCCCCTCATAGACAAGCCACGAGAAGTACCGAAAACAGCAATAAAATGAGAAATTCTTCTAACCCCTTCATTGGTAGGTCATAAAAATGAGAAAAGTTTAGGCTTTTTAGAGAAATAAATTTTTATCCCCTCATAGATAAGCCACGGAAAAGGCGTTTCGGAGGGGTGCATTTCAAAAAAAGTTTCAAAAAACAATCTCTCTACTGGTAGGTCATTAAAGCGACAAAAGTTAACCCCCTCTTTGTAAAAAATCCTCTCATAGATAAGCCACGGAAATCGTGCTTTTTTGCATTGGAAATGAAAAATAAAAAATCCGTCCCCGAAAGGAACGGAAAAAATATATCATCCGAGATTTATGCTTGTATCAGTACCGAAAAATAGTAAAAGGTGCGGTCGACGATAGTCAAATACAAAAACTCTCTATAGAGCAAAAAAATTAGTATAAGAGAAAGTTTGGTAAATGACCATCGTCGACCGCACCATTGAGGCTTGCAAGGTGTATCAAGGTCTCTTACAAAACTTTTCTATAAGACGTAAAATTTGCTCTAAGAAAAAGTTCGGTAAACGATATTGATACACCTTGCACCGCGGATGGGTACAATCAGGACATAAATACAAGCCCTCATCATAAAGACAGGCAAAATGTAATAGGTTTTGACGAAAATGTAAGGACGAGCTCAGCATTTCGTGTGATATAATAAAGCTATGTTGCGGTCGACGATGGTCAATTACAGAACTTTTCTATAGAGCAAAAAAATCACTATAAGAAAAAGTTTAGTAAACGACCCTCATCGACCGCAACATGGAGTGGTAGAGCATATATCTTATTCAAGTTTACAGCCAATAAAATTGTATATATGACAGCGTGGAATCAAGGCAAAAGTTGCGGTCGTTGATAGTCAAATACAAAACTTTTCTATAGAACAAAAAAATCAGTATAAGAAGAAGTTTAGTAAATGACCCTCATCGACCGCAACTTTTAGTGTTTTTTATTCGTCTTGTATGACCTTACAGGCATCCTCACCGTATACAACACCGAGTGAAGATCCTATGTCCCAGCTCACGTGGATGGTGCCCATATCGTCCACGAACCGAACCGTCCCCTTGCAACCGGGAACGAGGTCTGTGCGGTATGGGTCATTCATTTTTGTCATCTCCACCCTCGCCCCTTCAGGGTATTGCTCACGGATGCGCTGTAATGCCTCTTTGCTTATGAAGTTCATATGCCTTCCTCCTTAATTTTTTGGTACTACATATATCACTCTAAAAGGCAGAAAAGTCAAGTGCTTTGGGGATGATTTGCGAAAAAGTTCACATTCATAGACTTTTTTCAAGTTTGATGATAAAAACTTACCGCAAATTCGGAACTGTTTGTTGATTTTTTGAGTTTTCTGTGATATAATATCATTAAAGCACAAAATCTGTTGATTTAAGAGGTGTAGTATGGCTGTTTGCTATAACAAACTATGGAAATTGCTGATCGACAAAAAAATGAAGAAAAAAGACCTTATTGCTGCTACCGGAATAAGCAGGGGTACTATGGCGAAGCTCGGTCACGATGAAAACGTTAACACCGAAGTTTTAGTTCGTATCTGCAAAGCGTTGCAATGCGACGTGGGAGACATTATGGAAGTTATCCCTGACGGTTCCGAGGAATAAAGGTGTAACAAAATGAATTATATAGACTTATTTGCAGGTGCCGGAGGTCTATCAGAAGGCTTTTTACAAGCCGGATATACTCCCGTTGCTCATATCGAAATGAATAGCGATGCTGCCCAAACCTTGAAAACCAGGGTTTGCTATCACTATCTAAAACAGAATAACAACTTAGCTCCGTATAGACGGTATGAACGCGGAGAAATCACAAGAGAACAACTGTATGCACTTATTCCAAACGAGCTTATCAACTCTGTAATTAACGAAGCGATTTCCGATGAATCTATAAACGGAATTTTTGAAACCGTAGATGGACTTCTTGGAGACGAGGAAGTTGACGTGGTTATCGGCGGCCCCCCTTGCCAGGCGTATTCTTTGGTTGGACGCGCCAAAGGTACTGGCGGTGACGACGACCACAGAAACTATCTGTATCGTTTGTATTGCCGTTTCCTTAAAAGATATCATCCCAAAATGTTTGTGTTTGAAAACGTTCCTGGTTTGTTGAGCGCAAACGAAGGAGTATATTTCAATAACATTAAACATACCCTTCGTGCCGCCGGATACCGCATTGAGGTTAAAGAATTGAATGCCAAAGATTTCGGTGTTCTTCAAAGCAGAAGACGGCTCATTATTATCGGCTGGCGAAGTGATCTTGATTGTTTTTATCCTGACTTCGCCCAAGTAGAACATAACTTTACCGTAAATGATATCTTGCGCGACTTGCCATCCATCCAAGCCGGCGAGGAAAACAATCGATATAAACCGGGTAGAATCAATCCCTATCTTACGCAATACGGTATTCGTCAGCCTGGAGATGTCTTAACTTTCCATATGGCTCGGACACATATTGAAAGAGACCGAACCATTTATAGGACAGCTATCAATCTTTGGAACAATGGACATAGAAGATTAAAATATACCGATCTCCCCGCCGAATTAATCACACACAGAAATACCACTTCATTCCTCGACCGCTTCAAGGTTGTGGAAGGCGATATGTCAGCTTGCCATACAATGTTGGCACATATTTCCAAAGACGGACACTATTTTATTCACCCGGATATCAATCAAGCACGTTCATTAACCGTGCGCGAGGCTGCGAGAATTCAGTCTTTCCCTGATAACTATTATTTTGAAGGAAGCAGAACTGCTGCATTTACACAAATAGGCAACGCCGTTCCTCCTGTTATGGCAAAAGCGATAGCGGAGGCTTTGGCGGTGCAAATCGACCAACTGAATTAAGGAGATTTAAGATGAGCAACCTTCTGGTTATGCAATACGGCAAATACAAGCGCATCCAACTTGAGGCATCTCCGTATAGTTGCCTCTTGGATACGACCATTGAAATCAACCCTCACCAGGTTGACGCCTTTTGCTCTGCCGTTTCGGCACTTAAAACCGGAGGTATCATTCTTGCAGACGAGGTCGGTCTCGGTAAAACCATCGAGGCAGCCTTGGTTATTAAATATGTTATCCAAAGCGGGGCAAAGAAGATATTGCTTACAATGCCCGCATCTTTGAGAAAGCAATGGGCGGTAGAATTGGAAGAAAAATTCGGTTATGACGATAGCATTGTCAAAATCATCGACCGACACGCCATCAATTTTAATCCCATAGGTGTAATCGACCGTTACTTGCTTGATTCAGAGCGGTTGAGTATTGTTATAACCTCTTACGATTTTTCTTCAAAGCTTATGGCGGAGTATCCGTCTGTGAAGTGGGATTTTGTCGTTATCGATGAAGCACACAACATGCGCAACATATTCCACGGCACCAAACGAGCAAAACGCTTGTATGACCGTACTAAGGGCATCCCCAAAATCTTGCTTACAGCTACACCGCTGCAGAACCGTTTAACCGACTTGTTTGGCTTGGCAAGTTTTATTGACGGTAGAATTTTCGGCTCGGAAAAAGCATTCAAAAATCAATATGAAGAACCACAGAATTACGATGAATTAAAGCGTAATCTTGCACCGATTTTATACCGTACACTTCGCAGGGACGTTGATAAATATATTAAGTTTGCCCGCCGCGAATGTAGAACCTTTGAGTTTGAGTTGAGCCGTGATGAGGCTTGTCTGTATACCTTAGTAAACGATTTTCTGAAGAGAGAAAGCCTATACTCGCTCCCCGATGCCAACCGTACGCTTTTAACGCTCGTCATCCGTAAGCTTTTGGCTTCCTCCAGCTTTGCGTTGGTAGAAACCTTTGAGGTCATTCGTGACAGACTTGAAAAAATGCTCGCAGGAACAAAAACTTCTACAGCGAAAGAGGACTTTGAGTATTTTTGGCAGTATGTCGAGGACGAGATTGAGGAAGACGAGGACGAGCCTGAAGACGAAGAGCTCATTCTTCAAAAGCAACAGATAGAGGACGAGCTTCGTGACGTAGAAGAAATCATCTCCTATGCAGAGCGCATCACAGAAAACGCTAAAATAACGGCATTGAAAACGGCGTTGACGGCTGCATTCGCTATGCAACAAGAGCGTGGCATTTCCGAGAAGGTTGTAATCTTCACGGAGTCCAAGCGCACACAGCGTTACATATTTGATGCGCTGGTGGAAGCCGGATACTCCGAAGACGATATCGTTCTTTTCAACGGTGATAATACCGATGCTCGTACAAAGGAAATTTATCGCATATATCAGGTTAAAAACTTCGGCAAGACCAATTACGGTCCCGCCGTTGAGCGTAAACACGCTATCGTGGACTACTTTAAGTCCCACGCCAAGGTTCTTATTTTAACAGATGCCGGTTCCGAAGGTTTGAACCTGCAATTTTGCAATACGGTTATCAATTACGACTTGCCCTGGAACCCGATGAAAATCGAGCAGCGTATCGGTCGTTGTCATCGTTACGGACAGGTTAACGATGTGGTTGCAATCAACCTCTTGAATAAGGGCAATGCTGCGGACAAGCGTGTATATGATATCCTTTCTCAAAAATTTGAACTCTTCAATGATATTTTCGGTGCATCGGATATTGCCTTGGGCATTTTGGAATCGGGACTCAACTTTGAGCGTGAAGTGTTGAAAATTTACCAAGAGTGTAGCACGGTAACCGATATCAACCGTGCATTCGATAAGTTGACTCGTCACCTTGAGGCAAAGCGCAACAAAAAGGCTTCTGCTTTGAGAAGCATCCTTCTCTCCAGAACAAGCGATGAAAAATGTGCAGATCTTGATGCTACAAGAGCGGCAATCGAGCGGTATCTGCGTCAAGTGGAATACTGGGAAGGAATTGAAGATGAAGACCTTGGACTTCCTCCGGAAAATGTATGGCGCACACCCAACTGGGGTATGAAAACACTCGGTTCGCATGGTTATCTCTTTATCGGTATGCTTGCCAACCAATCGAAACTGTTGTTCCCGGTACTTCTCTTGTGCGACGAGAACGGTGAATATATTCCGTTTGATGAGGATGAGCTGTTACCGGAAATCGATAAGATTGACGATACCGAAATCTTCCACTATAAGTTGGATGCTCCCGGTGAGAGTGAAATGATCGACCGCATATATGACCGATTGACCGCAGAGATGATTGCCCGATACCAAGAAGAAAATCGTCCCTTGATTGAGTATCAACGCCATAAGCTTCAAAACTGGGTTTTCGTCCAAGAGGAGCAACTTGTTATTCAAATGAGTGAGATGGTTGCAGAAGCCGAAGCCTTGGCGGAGAAATATAAACAGGCAAAGGACTTTTACGAAAAGCTCGATATCAAAAAGGAACTGGAAGCGAAGAAGAAACAGCTTGAAAAGTTACAAAGCGAATATCACGCAAAGCGTACCAAAATACAGGAGGATGCAGCCGCCGAGATTGCTGCCTTTGAGAATCAGTTTGAGGTAGACCCGGTGCTGTGGATTCGTATTATTCTGAAATTTTAAGAGGCAAAACTATGGAGAAAAAATACCAAGTTTTCATTAGCTCTACATATGAAGACTTAAAGGAAGAGCGCAAAAATGTTATCGAAACACTCTTAATGATGGATTGCATTCCCGCTGGAATGGAAGCTTTTTGCGCAGCCGATGAAGAGCAATTTGAATATATAAAAAGAGTAATTGATCTTTGCGATTATTATGTTCTTATTATTGGGAAGAGATATGGTAGCATAAGTGAGTTAACAGGAAAAAGTTATACTGAAATGGAATATGATTATGCAAAGTCGAAAAATATTCCCATACTCGTTTTCCCGGTTTATGCCGATGTAGACAAACCATCCGACGGTCATGAAAAGGAGCTCAATGTTTTTAAGAAGAAAGCATATGGCAAAAAACTTGGAGCGTACTGGAAAAACCCGGATGACTTAAGCAAGAAAGTTGCGATTTCTTTGGAAAAAGCTATGAAATTAAACAATCGCCCTGGATGGATTAGATTGGATGCCGGGGAAGAACTCAAGCCTGAACCTTCGCCTATGGAGGAGGCGCTGGAGTTGCCATTTGAGTCAGAAGAAATAACCATACCATATAGAGACTCCGTCCTTTCGGATTGGTTTTCGGATGGTACGAAAAAGTCAACATGGGGAGAGTTGTTTTCAGAAATTGCCCCAATGCTTGCTGAACCAAGCACCAGTTCGCAAGTGGCAAACAAAATACTTATGCTTGTAACCAATGAAAATGTTGCCGAATGCGTGCTATTAAATAATTTTGAGCATCGCTTCTTGAATCGATTGGTGCAAGCAGGATATGTGGCGCAAACGTCGGCAAGAGGCAAAACATACTATACATTAACCCCAGCAGGACTTGCTTTGGCTAACAAAAAAGCGTTTGCCTGTGCGTGACGGAGGGAATTTATGCAAAAAACAGGAAAATTAGAGCTGACGTGGGTCGGCAAATATGATGAGCAAATAATAGAGCCGAGAATCTTGGTGGAAGACCCCACCAAGTCTTATGGTGATCCCAATAGTAAAAATATGCTCATCTACGGAGATAATTTGATTGCCTTACAGGCGTTACAACAATCTTTTGCTGGAAAAATCAAGTGTATCTATATTGATCCTCCTTATAATACCGGTAGTGCATTTGAAAGCTACGATGATAGTATTGAACACTCTATATGGCTTAGCTTAATGAAAAAAAGGTTAGAGTTACTGTGGTCGCTATTAACTCCAGAAAACGGTGTTATTTTAATTAGCGTAAATGATGATGAATGCCACTATTTAAAAGTTATTTGTGATGAAATTTTTGGACGCAATAAATTTGTTGCTTCATTGATTTGGAACTATGAAGGTAATACGGATAATCAAGCAAAAATTATTAATTATCATGAATACATATTAGTATATAGCAAATCGGGTGACATCGATCCTCCGCGAGTAATCGATCCTAATATATCTGAAGGAAGCAAGCTCTTTAAAGACGAAATACGAAATACTATTGTGAAAAATGGTCCTAAAAACCCACACAAGGAAGTATATATTCCTGCAGGGTTTCCGGCTTCGTTTGAGGAAGGTACAATAAAAAGAGCTAATGTTGTTTACCCGAAATATAGTTGTGATATTACAGTAAAAAATTGGCGTACTTGTAATGCCGTTGTGGCAACAAGCGGGTGGAGTTCACGCGATATTTTTGAAAGTTTTATAAATAATGGTTTTAATCCTGTTTTGGATTCCAAAGGACAAAGTACGGTTTTGGAATTGAAGCCAACTGGAGCAATTGAAGCTGTAAAGCATCGAATTGCAGATAAAGGACATTTTGTTTCTGTTTTGCGTGGATTTGGCACTACAAATCAAATGAGACTTATGCTCAATAATATGGGGCTTTCCTTTACTTATCCTAAACCCGTAAATCTAATTAAATATTTGATAGAAGCATTTTCAAACGAAAACGACTATGTCCTAGACTCGTTTGCAGGTAGTGGAACGACAGCCCACGCTGTAATGGACTTAAATCATTATCAGGAAACTCATAGAAAATTTATTTTGATAGAAATGTCTTCTAAAAATGCCTATGAAGTTATTTATCCTCGATTGAAATATGTAATTGACGGACACAAAAAATCCAACATAGAACCTCATAAAAATTGTGGATTTAAATTTTATGAACTCGCTCCCAGCCTGCTTGTAAAGCATTCCAAACTGCCCATCTATCAGATTAACCCCGAATATACCTTTGATATGGTTTGCCAAGCAATCTGCAAGATAGAAGGCTTCACATATGCACCTTCCGGCAGAATGCACGGATACTCTTCCGAAAATCGCTTTATTCACGTTACCGAAGAATTCGTAAATGCCGAATACGTCAAGTCCATCGGTGCAACGTTGGGAGAGGGACAATCCGTCCTTATCTATGGCTCCAAGGTGCAATCGGATATGCGACTCCCCGACAATGTGGAGGTTAAACGCATACAGACCGATTTGCCGAAAAAATGCAGTTTTGAAAGTGAGGTAAGATAATATGGCTAATATTGTAAACAAGATTGGCTATGCTATGAGTTTGCGCGAACCGCAAAAAGAAGCATTGTCTTATCTTGCTACGATTTCCGAAAACTGCAATTATCAAACTGACGATAAAAGCACCGTGGAAAAGGTTGCTACACAGTACTGTGAAGGCGGTCATACCATCAAGGTTGCCAAGGCATTTGATTTTCCGTCTTTCTGCTTTGATATGGCTACCGGTATCGGTAAAACCCGTTTGATGGGAGCTGCCATATACTATCTCTATAAAACCAAGGGGTACAAGCATTTCTTTATCCTTGCTCCCGGAAACACTATATATGATAAACTCCGCAAGGAGGCACAGCCGAGCCATCCCAAGTATATCTTCAAGGGACTGGAAGCCGAGATGGGTGTGCCGCGTGTATTTGACGGCGAAAACTACCTTCAGTACAATCAACAACGCATTGAAATAGAAAAGTCTTCGGATATTCAACTATTTATTTTCAATATCAGCAAGATTTTCACTCGCGGAGACGTACAGTTTAAGTTCCATAAGTTCCAAGAAATGCTCGGAGCTTCTTTCGCCGACATTCTCGCAGGCTTTGATGATCTTGTCGTTTGTATGGATGAGGCACACAGATACTATGCCCCTCAATCCATGAAGGCTATCAATTATTTGCAGCCTGTTCTCGGGTTGGAGTTCACTGCTACGCCGAAGGATACGAATCACAATATCATTTATACATATGACCTTGCCAAGGGTGCGGGTAAATATTTGAAGATTCCCGTTGTGATGGGACGTACCAACACAGCAGGATACTCTGCGGAAGACATCGAAGAGATGAAGATCCGTGACGGTCTCACACTCCACGAAAATCGCAAACGGGTTGTCCATCAATATTGCTCCGACCACGGATTGGAATATGTGAAGCCTATTGTTCTTATTGCCTGCCGTGATACAGAACATGCCAAGCGCGTACGTGCTTTGATCGACAGCGATAGTTTTTATGGTGGAAAATATCGTAATAAGGTAATTGAGATTCACTCTAATATGTCCGGTGAAGAGACCGAAGACAATATTAAAAAACTGCTGTCCATTGAGAGTAGCAGCAATCCCATTGAAATTGTGCTTCACGTTTATAAGTTGAAAGAGGGTTGGGATGTAAATAACCTCTTCACGATTATCCCTCTCAATGCTGCAAAGAGTGATATTCTTGCTCTACAGACCATTGGACGCGGTCTTCGCTTGCCTTTCGGCTTCATTACAGGCAACGAGGATATCGATACGCTTGACATCGTTGCCCACGATCATTACCGCGAACTGATTGACGAGGTAAAAAACAGCGATGTATTCCGTCACCGCAACCTGGATGACGATTTCGTTGAAGAAACCGAGTTGGTACAAGTGTCCGCACCCGTTTCCGAGGGGCAGGTATCCCTGTTTGATGACTTGTTCACCCAAGTTCAAGTGCCTTCGTATACGGTAGCGGCTACCGATGAGGAGGTTCAAGATCGCCTCTATGAATCATATCTGAAGAGCTTTGCTCCTAAAAAGGAGAGGGCTACCGATAATGGTGATATGCAGCTTTCGTTGTTTGACCCTGTAGAAGATACGGTTACACCTGCTATTGTTGAAACTCCTGCAGATACAGCTACCGATGCTCCTGTAAAGCCAAGCACCGGAAAGCCTATCGGCAAAAAGGAGTTTGTGGAAAAGATTCGTGAGTATAGTGCAAAAGCGGTTGCTGTTCCCAAGGTTGCTATCCAGGTCAGCTCCACGTTCCGTCTTTCACCTTTTGTGGTAAAGAGAACGATTGCGGACTTTGATATGGCGGCTTCCCGAATCGAGAGGTTTGATACGATAAACAAGCAGTTGCTTGCATCGTTTGATGCTGAAGTATTGGGCGTTGATGACGCACTTAATACCTTGGCTTGTATGCTTCTTGACCAGGTAAGCGAGCTTTCGGTTGATGATGCCGAATATATTCTTGATATCGTTTCACAGTATCTCGATACTATCGATGCTGACGAAGACGATAAAAAGAAAATCGTTCGCAGATATGCGGTTGTCATCATTGATGATATCAAACGTCAGATCTACGCTCACGCAGAGGTGCAGAATCAGTATATTTACTCAATTGAGAAGAATCTTATCGTCTTTAAGCCGTTTGTCAAAAATATGAGGAAAGATGGTAGAGTAAGCTTCAAGAAGCAGTTTGCGGACGTAAGCAATATCAAGAAATATCTGTTTACGGGTTATAAAAAATCCTATTATCCCGAAAACGTCTTTGACCGCGATGCGGAGCGTATTTTCTCTATCATTTTGGAGGAGGACGCTGAAGTTATTCGTTGGATAAGACCCCCTGCCAACCAACTCGGTATCTTCTGGCAAGCCGGACAACAATATACACCTGACTTCTTGGTAGAAACCGTGAATGGTAAGTATATGGTTGAAATCCAAGATTTTCACGATGCCGAGCGCAAAGACGTGTTGGCAAAAGCGAAGGAGGGTGTGAAGTGGTGTCAATATGCCACTTTGGCTGACCCCGACAAGAAGGCGTGGACGTATCGCCTTATTACCGACAATAACATTGCCGTGGGCAATAGCTGTAGCTATACCCTCGGTACAGCAAGAATAATTACGGAGGAATAAGAATGGCAGAGAAAATGACCGATAAAGAAAAAAGATTTCAGACTGCCCATATTCGCCAAGAACTCGTCAAAGCTTTAAAGGTCGACCTTATCGGTCCCATGGAAGCGGACGAGGTCATTGACGAAGACCCTCGTTTTGAATATCTGACAGGTATGCTTTATGCACAGAGCCTTGCTGAAAGAGCGGAGTTCTGCGACCAAGAAGTTGATATGGATGCCGACATTACTTCCGGCAGCGACTTTTCATCCGGCAACGATGAAGAAGAGGGTGATGTTGTTCTCAAGAAGAAATTTGAACAACAATCTTCTGTCGGATTGAGCTTCTATGTGCGTAAGGATTGCCCTACGGTATTTGCGGATGTTTCTTGGGGGGATTATACCGAAGAGAGCGAAAAATATACCGATCCTGAAACGGGAAAGGAAAAGAACAGAAAAGTATATCGCCGTCAAGGCAAGCACTCTACTATAACTGTAGATTTTGCATCGTTTGATAGGTTTACCACAATTGCTCTTCCTGAAGACCCTAACATCTACGTTCGTATAAGCAAAATTGGCTTAAAGAATGAATATATGTTGGTTACCACATATTTGCTGAACCGACGTCCTTTGAGTGATGACGAACTCCCGCAAATAATGTTCCAAGCAAAGTTGGAGGTTTATTCTGAAGGCAATGTGTTCTATGCGGAAAATATTTGCCGTGAAATCGTTTCGGCTGAAGAGCACTATTATTCGGAAAGACCAATTTTCGGTAGGGGAAGAGGTTGTGCCGCAACTTGGGATACCAATGCTCTTATATGCACCAACCGTATATCCACTGCCTTTATCCCAGAATATGAGATTCCCGGTGTTAGCCCGAATATTGAAGGCTTTGACGAGAACCACTTCTGGATGATGTTTATGTCAAAGCCTGCGAACAAAGAAGGCTCTATTGCTAGGCTGACTCAATTGGCGGACGCATATGATACTTGGATACAAAACAACTTGGTACATTCTTCTATGATGGATGACCCTGAATTCAAGGCAAAGATTGGTGATAATGCAATCAAGAAGTGCAACGAAGCTTTAAGAAGAATCCGAGAGGGCATCCACATTATCAATACAAGCGAAACGGCGTTTGAGGCATTTTGCTTTATGAACCGCGTAATGACATATCAGCGTAGTATAATGTTCTTCTCGCGTGAGTATGGCAAGGGCGTGGAGTGCTCTATCAAAGATTTCATAGATACCGAAAAAAAGACAAAGCATTTTTGTTGGCGTCCGTTCCAGATTGCTTTTGTACTTATGAATATCAAGAGCATTGTTGACCCGTGTTGTGATGAACGTGAAATTGTCGACTTGCTCTATTTCCCAACCGGTGGTGGTAAAACAGAGGCTTACCTTGGACTTATGGCATTTACGATTGCTAACCGTAGGTTAACCTCTAAACCGGATGATGAACTGAATAAAGACGGTGGCGTAACGGTAATTTTGCGTTATACACTTCGCTTGCTTACTGCACAACAGCGTGACCGTTTGACCAAGATGATTATCGCAGCAGAACTGATACGCCGTAAAGAGCCTCAAAAATACGGCAAAGAGCCGTTTAGCATTGGTTTCTGGGTTGGTGGCGGTGTAACACCGAACAAGTTTGATGACTTGATTGACAAGCCTAGCGGAGATCATGGTGAGGTGGCACGAAATAAAAGTATGCTGTTTAAGCAACTTCCCACCTGTCCTTGCTGCGGAAGACCATTGAACGAGAGGAATTATTATATTCTCCCCGAGCAGAAAAGTGTAGAAATATACTGCTCTTCGGGAAAGAGTTGTATTTTCTATAGGTACAACGCTGACAGATTCCCCATCCCCGTATATTTTGTGGATGAAGAAATTTACAGTAAATGCCCAACTATCATTTTGGCTACCGTTGATAAATTCGCGCATCTTCCTTGGGGAGCTGAGTCTAACTCGTTGTTCGGACGGGTAGACCGTAAGTGTAGTAGAGATGGCTACATTGCCATTGGCTCGGAGCACCCGGCACGACATCCTGCGACAGAAGAATATCCGGCGGCAACTGTAACTGCAATTAAGCCTTTTGCTCCCCCGGAACTTATTGTCCAAGACGAGTTGCATCTTATTACGGGTCCCTTGGGTACTATATACGGCGCATATGAGACTATGATTCAAGATCTATGCTCGTACAAAATGGGCGATAAAAAAATATTGCCGAAGTATGTTGTGTCTACGGCAACTATCAAGAATGCCGAAGAACAGACAAGATGTCTGTATGCGAGAAAGAATACAATGCAATTCCCAGCAAGCGGTTTTGTAGCATCGGATAGCTTCTTTATAAAGGAGATTCCCCTTGAAGAGAATCCTTTCCGAAAGTATGTCGGCATCAGCGCAATAGGACAATCCGTAAAAACAACTCTCTTGCGTGTGTACGCTATTCTGCTGCAGACCGCAGGAGCTTACACCGACATCCCCGAATATAAAGATTTCCTCGACCCGTATTATACGCTTGTTGGATATTTTAACAGTATTCGTGAGCTTGGTGGTGCAGTTCGTCTGTTGCAAGACGACATTCCTGCTCGTATTTACCGCCTTGTAAGGAAATATGGATACAAAAAGGTTCGCAAGGTGTTCCCGCGCCAAGAAATCACGTCTCGTATTTCTTCAACAAAAATAGGAGAGATACTCGACCAGCTCAATACACCGTATACGGATGAGAAAAATTGTTATTCTACCGTTATTGCGACTAATATGATTGCAGTAGGTATGGACGTTGACCGACTTGGTTTGATGACCGTAGTAGGTCAACCGAAGCAAAACTCCGAATACATTCAGGCAACGAGCCGTATTGGTAGACAACATCCTGGTCTTGTCTTCACTATTTATAACCCCTATCGTCCGCGCGACTTGTCGCATTATGAAAACTTTACCGGTTATCATGCACAACTCTATCGTCACGTTGAAGGAACTACAGCAACGCCATTCTCTGCACGAGCAAGAGATAGAGTGCTTCATGCACTGGTTATAGCGGCGGTTCGCTTAAAATATCCTGAATTTGCTTCAAATAGCACAGCAAAAAATATTCAGGACTTGAGTTCCGATGAGCGAGAAGAGATTATTTCCATTATTCAAGATAGACTTTCAATTGTGAATCCGGCAGCGAAAGCCGAAACGAGAGAGGAAATCGAAGAGTTCTTTGAAAAGTGGGATCGTCTCGCAGAAGGAAAGCAAGACTTGCGCTATTATGTGGTTGACACCAAAAAGTACAACCGACTTATGAATTATTATGGCGAACCTACCGCCTCCGATGAAAAGCCTACGCTTAATTCGATGAGAGAGGTAGAGCAATCGTCTAACATTTATTATTACTGGGAGGAATAATTATGCCATCATTTGATAGAACCAAAATTGGCGACGTGCGCCCTAACCAAATGATTACAACATTCGGTCCCGGTGCAATCGTAGATGTTATTCGTGATTCAGTAACTATATTGGACACGAGCTATTGGCAGGAGAAAGGTGAACAAATTGCAGACGGACGTCTTGCATCCTACCTTGGTGTCAATTATTTTTACAAACCTAAAAGCCAGGCATTCCACGATGTTCCCGCAGTGTCTTTTCCTTATTCCCACATTTGCTCCGATCCGAAGTGCGGTCATATTTTCGACATTCGTGAGTACTTTAATATCGAGCAGTACATGCGTCAGGGTGTGAACTGTCCTTTGTGCCACAAGCCTGCTTACCCTTCAAGATTTATCGTTATGTGTGCATCAGGACACATGGATGATTTCCCTTGGAGATGGTGGGTACATAAAGGCAACTGCGATTGTAAGAAAAAACTCTATCTCCGCTCTACCGGTCGTACATCCACTTTGGGTGACATGATTGTAAAATGTGACTGCGGTGCAACAAGAACTATGAGCGGAGCAACACAAAGCGATAATTTCACAGAACTTACGTGTACCGGGCATCATCCGTTTAAGCCTTCCCATCGTAACGAGAAGTGCAAAACGAAAAAAGTGATTCCTTCGCAGCGTGGTGCATCAAATGTTTATTTCCCGGTAATCAAGAGTGCTATTTCTATCCCACCGTGGATTAATCCATTGTTCAACTTGATTGATATGCATCTTCGTGATATCGAGCTTTTGGAAGAATACGGCGTTCCAGATCCCGAAGGCAACGTCTACAACAAATACTTCGCTGAAAATTATTCTCGTGAAGAATTTGATGAGGCACTTAAACGCAGAAGAGAAAATATCAAAGAATTTACGGAAATCAAGCAAATGGAGTATAATGCGATTACCCATCACGATGACCCGCTTTATGCTTCCAACAGAAGACACTTCAAGGCAGAAGAAGACGAACTTCCTTCGGAACTGAAAAAATACTTCTCTAGGGTTATAAGAATTACCCGCATGAGAGAGGTTAAGGTGTTGCTTGGATTTACTAGAGTGGAAGCACCCGATCCCGATGCAGATACTCAAGATAATATCGTTTATTTGAGTAAAACGGCTGAAAAATGGCTTCCTGCGGTAGACATTAACGGAGAAGGCGTTTTCATTGAATTCAATGATGCTACTTTGAAAGCTTGGCTTGCAAAACCCGAAGTAGCGGCACTATCAAAAAAATATGCTGACTCTTATGACGAGTATTGCAAGTCCCGAGGTTGGATAAGTCCGATTCCTAGGGACGGCAAGTATGTTTTGATGCACACTTTTGCTCATCTTTTAATCAAAGAAATGTCCTTGAAGTCAGGATATTCTTCCTCTGCCATAAGAGAACGCATTTATTCTACCGATAAAATGTCAGGCATCTTGTTGTATACGGGAAGTGCGGACAAAGAAGGCTCCCTCGGAGGTTTGGTGGAGCTAGGCAAATATGCTCGTCTTGTCCCTTTGATCCAAAGTGCTCTTGAAAACGCCTTGGTCTGTACAAATGATCCCGAGTGTCTTTCTAACACACCGACGTCTCAAAAGTCAAACGGTGCTGCTTGTCACTCTTGTTGTATGATATCTGAAACAGCCTGCGAAAACGGAAATAGATTGCTCGACCGTGCTTTTGTTGTTCCATTAAACGAGCGTGAGGAGCAATCCTACTTCAGAGAGTTGGTGAGTGAATTATGCCACTTGGAAGTTTAAGAGCGGACATCATCATCAATACCGTTGCTGAAGAGTTATCTGCAATTACCAATGGAAATTTTGATGCAGTACATTTTCCGAGATCGATAGAAGAATTACATAAGGTTTTTCCACAGTTGTCGGAAGACAAGATTTGCGATATCTTATTGCTTGTGGTTAGAACGATGGCACAAAAGGAATCGCAAAATATAGAACTTGTTGTTACCGCACCGGATTCTTTTGCCTTAAAAGCTCGTGCGACGAAAAATGTAGTACAGGAGATAATCGGCTCGGCACAAAAGTCCATTATTATCACCGGATATTCTATTTCCGATTATGTGTCCGATTTCATTAATATGCTTGTAGCAAAAAGTCAAAGCGGTGTATTAGTAAGAATCTATATTAACAAAGCTGACAGCCAAGGAGCCATTGATAAAATCGTACGCTATCAGAGTAAATATCTCCAAGTCTTTAATTACACAAATGAGGCAGATAAGATGTCTGCTCTTCACGCCAAAATTATATCTGTCGATAATGCCAGATCGCTGATTTCGTCGGCGAATCTTTCCTATCACGGTATGGCGGGAAACATTGAACTTGGATGCTTGATTGATTCCAAAAAAACAGCGGTTCAAATTGATGAGCTGTTTAAGCAGTTAATCAAGGAACGTGTTTTCACAAAATTATAAGTCTTTCGTTCACAAAAAGTTATCTGGACTATTGCCGTCTCCTATGGTATAGTGTTGTGCTACAAGGAGGTGCGCGTATGAAAGGTACACTTGAAGACCTGTGGCACGGGAACATAAGTCCCCAGGAGGACAGCCGAAACAACACACCGGAGATGAAGCAGTTGATGGAGTATATGGCTCGACATCACGATGACCTTTTGAAGTCGATGACAGACGAGCAGAAGGACATATTTGAGCGGTTCGATGATTGTTGGAGCGAATATGCAAGTCTTGCCGAGGAGGCGATATTCGTGTATGCGTTTCGGCTCGGAGCGCAGATGATGCTTGATGTTTTGAGCAAGCCCGCTTGTCCGCAGGACTAACCCTTACAACAATAAAAGGCAGCAAGTTCGATGCTTGTTGCCTTTTGTCGTATTCGGTGTTATTTGAGCGACCGTTTGATATAACTGCGCACGGTGTTTATTGGTATCCCCAGCGTTTCGGCAATTTTAGATTGCGGCACTCCTTGAGCATAAAGCTCTGCGATCCTCCGGTGATATTCCTTTCGTAGGTTCATATTCGTTTGTCCCAGGGGTGTGTTTCCACAGATGCGATATTTATATGTGCTGCCGTCTATGAAGTGGAATACGATATTTGCATCCGTTGTAACTACCGCTTTCGTGATCAGAACATTAACGGCGGAGTTGTCAAAGCCGATGTCCTGTGGTTTCATCTCCGCTAATGCCGTTAATGCACCCTCTCGGTCGTTTAACGGCAAGGCGGAGAGCAACTCCGCACATAGTCCCTTGATTCTCTTGTTTTTCTCATACAAGCGTTGTAAGGCTGTGGCGGTAGCGGATTCCATTTCTTCGGCATAAATATGGCTACA
>JAZNII010000124.1:0-2606 GCA_045577415.1 Eubacteriales bacterium | reverse complement strand
CCGACATATAAGTCGAAGTAAGCGCTACCGTTTTACCCTTGTATTCCTCGGGAGTGTTTATAAAGGAATAAAGGTCTGCGTAAATGTTGTTCTGTCTGCGAAGATCTACGTCCGCCTCGGAGCAGGAGCAGAAGGACGCGAGCAGAAGTGTAATTGATACAAAAAGAAGTATTTTTTTAACCATAAATTTCGCCTTTCTCCTTGAATTTTCGCGTATCGGGTCGCAAAGGACACAATACTGCATTATAAAATTTATTTTAGCAGAAAAAACAGAATTTGTAAATAGCTTTCTGTTAATTTTCTGTATAAACGGCGCTATCGTGACCGCTTGGCGACGGAAAAACGCCGCATAACGAAAAGCTATTGACTTTGAAAGCTTTTTGTGATTAAATATAAGTGTAAGGAGCGCAACTTACTTCACGCGTGAATTTTTATTGGAGGCAGAATGAAATACAGTTTATTTATTGATCCCGAAAGAGAAGAAGAAATTTTGATCTACGCCCGCGAAAGGAATAGCCTGGTGGAGCGCATCGAAAGAATACTCGCCGAGGACTCCTTAGAGCTTCTGGGATTTTGCGGCGACGAGATCGTCAAGCTCTCACCCACAGAAATCGAGTGCTTTTTTGTGGAGGACGGTCGTCTTTTCGCACTTTCGGGTGAGAAAAAATATCTGATAAAGCAAAGACTTTATCAAATAGAAGAAACGCTTGGGGCGGATTTTTTGAAAATAAATCAATCCTGCATAGTCAACGTATCAATGATAGAAAGATTTGACACGTCACTCGGCGGTTCGCTTACGGTCAGACTAAAGAGCGGATATAAGGATTACGTCTCACGCAGACAACTCAAAATCGTTAAAGAAAGGATAGGTTTTTAAAATGAATAAGTATTTTAAAGAGTTTTTACACAGAGGGTTGATATTCGGCGGATTTGGCCCCGTCGTTGCGGGAATAGTTTTCGCCATACTCGGCGTTGCTATTGATGACTTTTCGCTTTCGGGCGGTCAGGTGTTAATGGCAATCGTTTCGACGTATCTTCTGGCGTTTATTCATGCAGGAGTCAGCGTTTTCAACCAGATAGAGCATTGGCCAATGGCAAAATCGCTGCTTTTCCACTTTTTGTCGCTGTATCTTGCCTATTCGCTGTGCTATATCGCAAACTCGTGGATACCCTTTGAGCCGATGGTGCTTGTGATATTCACGGCAATATTCGCGGTCACATATTTTATCGTCTGGTTCACGGTCTATTTTGCGATCAAGGCGACCGAGAAAAGACTAAATAAAAAGTTAAAATAACATAAAGCCGTAGCTTGGAGAATTTTCTCGCTAAAGCTACGGCTTTAATTGTTTTTTATTATTGAGCTTTTTTTTTGTTTGCTTTTTTTATCAAAAAAACTATAAGCGCAATAATGCCTGCGACAACTGCCAGAAAAACGGCGGCAACTGCCAGAAGTGCGGCGGCAATGATAATTGTACCAAGAATTGTACCAAGAATAGCAGCGACAGTTGCGCTGGCTGGGTCAATATAAAGCAAATTGAACATAGTATATCTCCTTCTTAATTAATAAAATATAAGCTTTAAAGTACAACAAAAATTTCAAAATACGGTTGAAGCAAAAAACGCAACATTAGACTTATTTGTTAAATCTTCTCGCGAATCCGCATTTTCGGCAGAGCGGTTCGACGGCTCGTCGGCAGGAAAAACCGTCGTATATGGATTTTGCGCGTGGGCTTGAAAGTATGTCGTCAAGCTCAAGCTCATGTAGGTTTCCGAGGGGGATCTTGCCGTCGGCATCAAGACAGCAGGGGACGCAGGTGCCGTCGACGAGTACGCCTATATGGTCTCTCAGCGCGTGGCAGAACAGGGAATCACATTCTTGCTCGGCGGGAACGCCCTCGTCAGGCCAGTCAAAGCGCTCGCCCCATTCGAGGAATATCTTGTAGGCTAATCTCTCGCCGCCACCGTCGCGAATCGGCTTCCATTCGCCCGGAAAAGCAGAATGAAGTCGGTCAAGTATTTTTGAGTTGTCGGCATCAGTTCCGAGATTCCAAAGACGGAGAGCCACAATACATTCCTTTTCTGCCGCTTTTTTGGCGAACTCGATGCAGCTGTCAAGATAGCCCTCGTCGGCAAACGTGGGGTTTGCCTCGGGCGCGTGGAGAGAAATGCTGATCTTGTAGAGAGGAGTCGAGAGCAGAGCGTCGCCCTTTTTGGAAAGAAGCGAGCCGTTTGTGGTCAAAATGGGGAGAAAGCCTTTTTCTTTAGCTCTTGCGATAAAGCTTGGCAAAAGAGGGTGAAGCGTAGGCTCTCCCATAAGATGAAAATAAAGATATTTTGCCTTGCCGCGCAGCTTGTCGGTAAGGCTTTCAAATTCATCCTCGGTCATAAATCTTTTTTCTCGCCCCGTTTTGTGGCAAAAGGAGCAGTCAAGATTGCAGACGTTGGTTATTTCGAGATATATTTTGTCTATCATTTGTAATTCCTTTAGCTTTGATAATACATTGTACCATAAAACTCAAAGTTTTGCAATAGAAAAAACAAAGGGGATTTTTCAGAAATCCCCTTATCATAAATTGTGTATTGCAGGATACAAAAAATTGGACACA
>JAZNII010000123.1:0-5542 GCA_045577415.1 Eubacteriales bacterium | reverse complement strand
AAAGGGCGATAAAATGGGAGCAATCCGAAAATCCGGAGCGCATACACGCGTCGGTTACCGAATGTCCGTTTGAAAGCAAAACGGCCGCGTTGGACAGTCTGACTGATTCGAGATATTCCCGCGGGGAGGTATGAAGGTGTTGTCGAAACCACCGTGTCAGGGTGGCAGAGCTTACAAAGTGGGTGGCAAGGATGTCCCCCACGTTGCGGATCCCGGCAAAATTCCCGTGAATATCATCCAATATTTTTTGAAGCGGTTCGGGAATATCAGACTGTGCGGCGGCATCAGGTGATGTCTCCTTTTCGAACAACGTTAAAATTCGGAGCAAACAAGACGCTTTTTTCAACTCAGAGCCTTCATTTTCACATATATCCAGCAGCGAGAAGGTAAGAGACAGCAATTTCTTTTTTGTTTTCTCGTCAAAGGAGAACAAAGGACAAAAGTCCTCTTTTCGCAAAAAAGAAAACATGGGGGAGGTAAAGTCCGCATCGATCCAGATGCATATATGCTCCTGCACGGCTGCTTTGTGAAAAATTCCCATATGTATATCACTAGGGCGTGATATGACCGCATCTCCCTCGGGAACGGGATATAGGTTGTTATTGACAAGGAAGGATATGTCACTTGAAACGTTGAGAAAAATCTCAAGATAATTATGAATATGCAAAGGGTCGGCGTCGGGATCGTCTGCCTTGCTGTATTTGTTATTATGAACGATAGAAAAACGCATACTTGATAAGGCACTGATTGCTTCATTCAACTGCGGCAAATTTCTTGGCTCGTACATGCTTCCTCCCGATGAGCGAATTTTTATATAAAACGAATGAAAAATCATATAAATATAATAATCCAAATGTTATAATATCACATGATGAGTCTTTTGTCAAGTCCAAATTATATGCGAAGGAGAAAAACATGAAAAATAATTATGAAAATTTTCAAGCAACCGAGCAGTATCGCACGCTGTCTGCCGATCTGTCGGATCTGCCGTTTTCATTTGTTTACGATGGTAGGAAATATCAAGGCTTTTCGCCCGAGCATTTTACGCTTATAAGCAAGGATACCATACGATCGGATGAGAAAGAAACGCAAACTTTTAGGTTTTTGTTTTTACATACCCTTGAGGTCACGTTGATCCTTACGCACTATTTCTCCCATGGCATCACCGAGTGGACGGTATGGCTTGAAAACACTTCGGACAAGAGCAGCGGCGTGATCCAAGAGTTGAAAGCGGAGTTATCTTTTGAAGGCAAAAATCCTGTTTTGAAGGGTATTTTGGGAGATCACATCAACCAATATCGCCCGTATAGCATCGATCTGCACCAGGCTCCGGCAGAGTTTTCGTCGGACTCGGGACGGGCGACGCACGTCAATTTTCCTTACTTCAATTTGGAATACGGTGACGGAGGCGCGATGCTCGCCATTGGTTGGGCGGGAACGTGGAAGGCCTCCTTTTCATCGATCGGTGACATGACGACCTATACCGCATCCTCAGTCAACGGGTTGAAAACATATTTGAAGCCCGGTGAAAAAATACGGACCGCGCTTTTTGTCCTCGCTCCGTATATGGTGCGAGATGAGCATTTTGCCACAAATTTCTGGCGTGATTGGTTTATCCGATATAATATGCCGAAGGCGGATGCGAGCGGCCGTTATCTTGAGCCTTTCTCCACCTGCTGTCTTTCCAATGATACGGGACTGCCAAATTCGGACGGAAGTATATCCGAGTGCCATACCACGTGGCGTCCTTCTTTGGAAAAAATGATTGCCGAAGACGCAAAGGTAGATTTCAGATGGTTTGACGCGGGATGGTATGTCTGCCCGGACGGTACAAGTGCCGAACCCTACGTGCCGGGACACGATTGGTGGGATACGGTCGGAACCTGGGAGCTGGATCCCCGCAAATGGCCCGATCAAACCTTTCTCGAGTCTACGGATTTTGCGCGGGAGCACGGCATGAAAACGCTGGTCTGGTTTGAACCTGAGCGCGTTACCGATCCCGAAAGTCTTGCCAAAAACTACGGCTACAACATAGACTGGGCAATTCGTGTAGATGGAGAAGCAACCATCTCCAACAATATCGGAGATCCCGCGTGCCGGAAGTGGACGACGGAGCGTATATGCAAAATGCTTCGCCGAAACAAGGTAGAGATGTATCGAGAGGATAACAACTGTAACGCATCAACGCTGTGGCAGCATCTTGACAGTCTGGAGGGTGAGAACCGATACGGTATCACAGAATCCAAGTTTATCATCGGTCATTATCAAATGTGGGATGACATTATCGCTTGTACGCTTTCTTATGGCGGTTGCGGATTCGTTGATTCCTGTGCAGGAGGCGGCGGAAGAAACGATCTCGAATCCATGCGCCGAGGTGTTCCGCTCCTTCGGAGCGACAGCGACAGAACAGGCACCGCGCTTCGGCTTTCGATGACCACCTCTTTTAACAAATGGATCCCGTTCTGCGGAGCGAACACAAAAGAAAAGCTGTCACAGCTTGCGCCCACGGGCATCAGCGATCCTTACGTTTGGCGCGCGTCCTATCTTCCTGCGTTGAACGTGGATTCGCAGTTCGTATATGACGCAGAGCAAAATTTCGATATGCTCCGATTTGGACTCCGGGAATGGAAACGGGTAGCCCCGTATCTGCTCAAAGAGTTTTATACCCTGACGCCATGGCACGGGGAGCAGGATACCGCCGATTTCACCGCCTTCTGCTACTATGATCCCGACCGAGAAGACGGTGTCATATTGGCGTTCCGTCAGGAAAATTGCGCAGGGGATCTGCTTGAAGTATCCCTGCCGTTTGCAAGTGGAGCCGACAGATATACCGTTACCGACGAGGACAGCCGTGAGGAAAGCGTAACCGACAGAGTCGTAACGCTTCGATTTGAAGCACCTCGCACTGCCAAGCTTTTATGGTTGAAGAAGATATGAGCATACCGACGAAACTGATCTTATCTCTGGCTGCGGCTCTCGGCGGAGGTATTACGAAAAAGTACTACACCGATCAAGAAACCACGAAGCTTTCGGGAGGTTTTTGGTTCAACGCTGTCAGTTGTTTGACCGCAGCCGTAGTTCTGCTGTGTTGGGGAGGTTTTGGTTCTGCATCTGCATTTACAGTCCTACTCGGCGTTGTGTTTGGTGCCATTACAGTTCTTCAAGGAATCACGAATATTGCCGCTTTGCAAGTCGGACCGATGTCCTACACCTCGGTTATCATCTCTTTTTCCACACTGATATCCGCTCTGTCAGGCGTATTGTTTTTTGACGAGAGCTTAGGGTGGGCGCAGATCGTGGGAATTGTACTGATGCTGGTGAGCTTTATTCTTGCCGCCAAAAGTGACAGCGGTGAAAAAAAGGCAAATGTAAAATGGCTGTTTCTGTGTCTTATAGCCTTTGCCGCAACGGGCGGTATCGGCGTTATGCAGAAGGTGCACCAAAGCTCTGTATACCGCAATGAGCTAAACGCATTTTTGATCATCGCTTTTGTCTCATCGGCGGTCTTTTGCGCAATTTTCGCTCTGTTGCTGAAACGGCGCGAAGGTCTATCTACAAACGAGAAAGAAAAGCGAAGCAAGAGCAGAATGCTGATTTGGCTTTTGATTGGAATTATGGTAACAAACGGTGCTTGCGTAGCTGTAAACAACAAATTTAATCTCTATCTTTCGGGGGTCATGGATAGCGCCATCTTTTTCCCGATTGTCAATGGCGGAGGTCTTGTGCTTACCACCTTGGCGGCCGTACTGCTGTTCAAGGAACGGCTTTCCGTAAAGCAATGGATTGGTGTGGCCTTCGGTATTATTTCGGTTGTATTTTTGTGCAATCCGTTTGCATAAAAGCGGCTGATAATCAGCCGTTGAATCGTACATTTTAACATGGGAAACCCGTTTTTCGAGGTTCCCTGAAAGGAGTAAAAGCATGAAAAAAAATCTATTTCTCCGAGTCATTGCTCTTTTGCTGATGATCTCCACCCTCGCGGGCTGTTTTGCAGCCTGTCAAGGGAGCGGTGACCCCGTCGACACCGACCCGTCCACCGAGGGACAGACCCCGGGCGGTATCGCCCCCGAGGACACCAACGTGGAGACCGATCCTCCCTCGAGCTGGGGGGACTATGTAGCGCCCGAGGGAGCCGACGTAACCGATCTTTCGGTATCGGGCACCATTGCAGGCAGCGGCGGCTCTGCCCCCCAGACCGTCACCTACACCTTCGCCTCCGATGACCCTGCTTTCAGTCTCGGCGAAGCCGACGTAGAGGGGACACGGGTGACCCTGCGTCAGTCCACGGTCAGCTCCCTGACTCTCAATAACGGCCTGGGAAACCCTGCCACCTATGAAGCCAAGATGCACATCACGGGCAAGAACGAGGGCGCACCCTGGTTCACGCTCTACATCGGTCTGCGCCTCCCCAACCCCGGCGGTGACGCCACGGGTAAGGGGGGAATCTGGATCGCCCTGCGGGAAAAACAGATCGGTATCCGCACGGGTGAGTGGCCTGAGACTTCCTATATGACCATCAAGGAAAAGGGCGTGGACTTCAAGACCGAGCGTATGCTTTGGGTGGAGGACAGCGGCTCTATGATCACGGTCTACGCCGAAAACGACAGCGGTAAAAAGGTGGCTTTGGCCGAGGTAAAATGGGAGGGGGATACCGTCTCCATGTACCACCCCGGGGAAAGCGCGCCTGCCCTGACCGACAGCGGCGTGACCATCCCCGATGCCGGCTACTTCAATCTCTGGCTCCACCACATGAACACGGGTAACGTCTACGTGACCGATTTCAAGGCAACCGGTATCGGAGGACCCAAGGAGACAGCCGAGGACGCAAACATGATGAATTCCGCGGACGTGCTGTCCGATACCTGGGTCAGCATGGATGACGTGGGCCGCGTGACGGACACCGATAACGGCACCGTCAACGACAAGAAGGTCGGTGTTTTCTACTTCCTGTGGCACGACTCCAACATCCACGGCGGTCACAGTACGGTCTACGATCACACCAAGACCTATTACGAAGGCGGTAAGGATGCCCTGATCGACGTCATAACCCAAGGCCCGCTGGGCTTTGGCCACTACTGGGCCGAGCCCTACCTGGGCTACTACCGCTCCGACGATGAGTGGGTCATCCGCAAGCACACCTATCAGCTGGTGGCTGCGGGCATCGACTTCATCTTCGTGGATGCCACCAACGGCCTCACCTACGAGAACACCTATGAGACCCTTCTCCGCGTCTGGTCGCAGATGCGGGCCGAGGGTCACGATACCCCTCAGATCTGCTTCCATTGCGGCGATGAAAGAGATATCGCCGCCAACTCCTTCAAGGCTCTTTGGAATAACCTCTACTCCACAGGCAGATACGAGGATCTGTGGTTCAAGCACAACGGCAAGCCCCTGATCTTTATGCCCAATTCTCTCTTGAACACCCTTCCCCAAGAGCAGCGGGAGTTCTTCACAGTCCGTCACAGCTGGGCCTACACCCCGGACGGCTGGTATCAGAATCTCCAAGGCAAGGCCTGCTGGCCCTGGGCGGATATGTACAAGT
>JAZNII010000122.1:0-1969 GCA_045577415.1 Eubacteriales bacterium | reverse complement strand
CGTGAGAAATATCCGCAAGGTCTATTCCAAGGGGAACGTCACGCTTGATAGTAGCGAGAGACTTTGACATATAAGCGCTTTCCTTGCCGTTCTCCATTTTGGCGCGTACCGAGGGAGTAAGCTTTATCTCGTCCAGACGCGCGTAGATATTGTCAAGACTTCCCTCCTCGACTATCAGCTTAAATGCGGTCTTTTCACCAACACCCGGTACACCGGGGATGTTATCCGAGCTATCGCCCATAAGCGACTTTACATCAACGTACTGCTCGGCTCTGACACCGTATTTTTCAAAGAAAGCTGCGCCGTCCATCGTGACAGTATCGGTATTGGTGGCAAGCAAAACTCTCGTTTTGTCGGATATGAGCTGGAGAGAGTCACGGTCGCCCGTCAGGACGTAGGCTTCGGTATCGCCCTCTGCCTCCGCCATGGATGAAAGCGTGCCGAGGATGTCGTCTGCCTCATATCCCGCAAGCTCAAGGACGTGAAGTCCCATGGCAGCGCATATTTCCTTTGCCACGGGAAGCTGACGTGCAAGGTCCTCGGGCATAGGCTTTCTGCCCGCCTTGTATTCGCCGTACATCTCGTGACGGAAGGTTGGAGCTTTCAGGTCAAACGCCACCGCCGCAAAGTCAGGCTTCAGGGTCTCAAGCTGCTTTGAAAGCACGTTGACCAGACCAAAAAGAGCGTTGGTCGGAAAGCCGTCGGGCGTGGACAGTGGTCTTATGCCGTAAAACTGACGGTTCAGGATACTGTTGCCGTCAATACAGAGTAATTTTTTCATCTTTCTCTCCACAAATGAGTTATATATCAGTATTTTACCACATTTTGTGTTCTCTTGTCAAGGAATGAGCGAAATTCTTCAAAAAAAGGAAGTTTTTTAGCCGTTTCTGCTCTTTTGGTCTCCAATCTAAAACACAAAATATTCTTGAAAAAATATGATTTTGTTATTGACAACAAAAAACTAATATGATATAATGTATTAGTAAATGTATAAATATCGAAAAAGTTCGAAAAAACAGGAGGAACATTGAAAATGGATAAGAGATTTATAGCTATCATTTCTGCGGTTGCGCTTATCGTAGCCCTCATCCTCGTTGCTTCTTTTGCTGCTTGCAACGACAACAACAATCCCGATGAAACCGGTAGCAGCGACCAGGTAGATCTTCCCGGCGACGGCACTGAAAGCGGTGATGAGTCCGGCAACGGTAACTCCACTCCCAGCGAGATCGGCGACCCCGGTGAGTATTCCTATGCTGATCGCGACGAGGTCGTTTATGTAAGTTCAAGCGCAGCAACTCTCCGTACTGCTGATTACGAGCCTAAGGGAAGCATTCCCCACGGTACAAAGCTTCAAAGGACCGGTCTTAGCACCGACGAAGCTAATTATTGGAGCAAGGTAACCCACGATGGAGAGACCTATTATATCGCATCCAAGCTTCTTACTGATGTTAACCCCGCTGAAATTGATGCAGGCTTCACCGCTGTTGATAAAACCGTTCGCCTTAATGGCAACGGAGAAACGGGAACTCTCTTCCTCAACATCCGTGATATTCCTTCTATGCAGAGTAGTGTCATCGGACAGGTAACTTGGGAAATGGAAATTAAGGTTATTGCCGAAAATTCTACTACCGAGTGGTACAAGATTGAGTTTACCGATTACGAGGGTCAGACACAAATTGGATACATCGCTTCCGACGCGAAGTATTATGCAACCGAAGACACTGACGCCAACACTGAATCGGGTGACAATAATTCCAACACTGAGACCGCACCCACAGGCGCAGGCAAGTAATTTATTAGAATATTAAAGCCGACGGAAAATCCGTCGGCTCAGATTACTGACAAAGAGTCCAAGACATAGGTTTTGGGCTTTTTTGTCGTATTTACAGGATTTTAGAAATGTGGTATAATATAGGTGTAAAAAAGAACGAGGAGGAGCACCTATGTTTACGGAAAGAAGCGGAAAGCA
>JAZNII010000121.1:0-1934 GCA_045577415.1 Eubacteriales bacterium | reverse complement strand
TGTCGGAGTCGGTGACGGCTCTCTTGAACTTGCGGATGATGGTGTCCTTGTCGTCAAGAATGTAGACGACGGCGTTGGTGTTCTCGTCGGACTTGCTCATCTTTTTGGTAGGATCGGCAAGGGACATTATCTTCGCGCCGCTCTTTGCCATAATAGGCTCGGGAATGGTGAAGGTGTCGGGATAGATCGCGTTAAATCGGGTCGCTATGTCGCGGCAAAGCTCAACGTGCTGCTTCTGGTCGATGCCGACGGGAACTACGTCGGTCTGATAGAGCAGAATGTCCGCCGCCATAAGTACGGGGTAGGTGAAAAGACCTGCGTTGATGTTGTCGGCGTGCTTCTGGGACTTATCTTTGAACTGTGTCATTCTCGACAGCTCGCCAAATCCCGTGAAGCAGTTGAGAAGCCACGCAAGCTCGGCATGCTCCTTGACGTGTGACTGGACGTAAAGAGTGTTCTTTTCGGGGTCAAGACCGCAAGCCATGTAGAGTGCCAAGGTTTCGTAGGTGCGGCGGCGAAGATCTGCGGGAACCTGACGGACAGTAATAGCATGCTCGTCAACTACACAGTAAAAGCACTTGTATTTCTCGGAGTACGCCGAAAAATTCTTGATCGCGCCAAGATAGTTGCCAATAGTTAAATTTCCGCTGGGCTGTACGCCCGAAAAGGAAACAGGAGTGTTCTGAAACATTGTTTTATCCTCACTTAATATAATGATTTAATTAAAAAATCCCCGACAGATTTTCTCTGTCGGGGACGAGTTTTTAAAAATAAACAAAACCCGTGGTACCACCCACGATTTAAGGCGAAAACGCCTCCTCTTTCTGGCTCTAACGGCGCCAACCGTCAGCTACTACTCACGGAATATCCGCTTCGCTCTGCCCTCAAAAGCCCATTGGGTCAACTGTTTTCGCCGTGATCACACCACCCACGGCTCTCTGTGGAAAAGGGAATTGACTTACTATTCTTCGTCATCGGTTTGTAATAGTATATCACTGTTTTTTTGATTTGTCAAGAGATATATGCGATTTTGTTCTCGCTTAATATTTTTGTTGACTTTTTATTCTATCTGTGATACAATAAAGAAACAAATTCGTTACACAATAGTAATTGATGTCGCCGCCGAGCGGCTGAATGGAGATAGTTATGTCAAAAACAAAATGGAAGGGCGGCGCTTTGATCGCCCCGTTGCCTCCCGTGATGGTTACATCGGGAGACGGTGAAAAGTCTAATATTATGACCGTTGCATGGACGGGAATTATCAACACGGTACCGCCCAAAACATACATATCGGTGCGTCCCAGCCGTCATTCCTATAATATAATAAAGGAAAGCGGAGAGTTTGTTATAAATCTTACTCCCGCTCGGCTTGCAAAGACGGCAGATTATTGCGGTATCTACACGGGAGCAAAGGTTGACAAATTTGCCAAATGCAACCTCACCAAGGAGGACGCGACCGAGGTTGCGTGTCCCCTTATAGGCGAAAGCCCGCTTTCTCTTGAATGTAAGGTCACCGAGATAATTCCGCTTGGCACTCACGATATGTTTTTAGCCGATATAGTAGCCGTTGACGTAGAGGACTCACTTCTTGATAAGGAAGGAAAGCTTCATCTTGACAGAGCGGGTCTTGCCGCTTACGCCCACGGAGAGTATTTCGAGCTTGGTAAGAAGATAGGTAAATTCGGTTTCTCCGCAACCAAGAAGAAAAAAGGGAATAAGCCGAGAAAATAAAAAAAGAGGGACGCGTTCCTTCTTTTACACAAATACACAAAAAGCCGACGGATTTTCCGTCGGCTCAGATTACTGACAAAGTCTATCTCAAGCGCGAGATAGGCTTTGTTTTTTGCCAAGAAATAGCAAAAACATGAGGAAATTGGAGGTATCCCTCCAACATAGGTTAGCAATCTTCTTCATATTCTGGACGGCAGCAGTAA
>JAZNII010000120.1:0-2163 GCA_045577415.1 Eubacteriales bacterium | reverse complement strand
CGTGTGTATCAAACTGACCCTCGATCGCAGCAGTGGGAAGTGCGAAAACTGCGAACATGGAGGCAAGCATTGCAACAACGAGCAAAGCAGAAAGAATCTTTTTCATAACTCTTTTCTCCTTTTAAAAATATAGTATTTTGGAATGCAAAAGATAAAGCACCTTTGCGACATTTTATTTTATCATAAATACTCAGAATTGTAAATACGCAATATTTACAAAAACAGTTAATTTTTATTGTGCTAATTACACAATCTAAAAACCTAAATTTACACAAATTTCACAGAGCAGTCATCTGCATCATTTATTCTTTGATACCCCATTTATTAATACTCAAAAAAGAAAAAAGCAAGCGCCCCACGGAGGGAGCGCTTGCTTTTTAGCTATTAGGACTATTAACCCATATTATTTTTTCTTTTTAAATGCAACGAAGCTAACGCCTGCAGCAAGGGTTATTATAGCGATCGCACCAAAGCCTACGGTACCGAAGCAACCGCCGGATGCGTTGTCATCTGCATCGGTCTGATTGTCGGTCTCCTGAGGATTGGTCTCCTGAGGATTGGTCTCCTGAGGATTGGTCTCCTGAGGATTGGTCTCCTGAGGATCGGTCTCCTGAGGATTGGTCTCCTGAGGATCGGTCTCCTGAGGATCGGTTTCAGTATCAGTTGGAGCGTCGGTTTCCTCTTCTTCAACCCAACCCTGATCAGCAAGATAAGTCTCAATATAAGCCTCTGCGTCCTCAACGGTTCTGAAGAAGCACTGCATAACTACCTCAAACTCGTTTGCGCCGGGAGTTTGAAGGTCTATCTCGAAGTCGAAACGGGTAGCATTGATACGACCACCAAATCTACCTACTTCGTTACCCTCTTCATCTGTTGTCTTAAGCTCATTGGTAGCATCGTGGTAGAAATAAATGTAGCTATCGGTGCTTCCATCGTCATTTGTTATAAAGTAAGGATCGGAGGAATCGATTGCGGTGACCTGGTTAGTGTTACCGGGACCGATCTCGCTTCCCGTACATATATACACGTTTGCAGCCTCCCAGCCGAAGCACTCGCCGAGATCAGTTCCGCAGCTACAGAAATTCTTAACGAGACAGAGTACTACGGGGAAATCCTGAATATCGTAAGAAGAATCTTCCTTAACGTTCCAGACACCGCAGTCAGAAAGCTTGTTGGTACCTACAACCTTAACAAGATTATCATCCGTAATAGAAACTATGGAACCGGTAGCGGAGGAAGGGGTACCCTTAAGCTGGGAATTAGCCTTGTCACCGCTCATAATGATTGCGGGCTGACCCTCTGCAACGGTAGATTGGTCTGCAATAGGATCATAAACAATTACGTGATCTTCAGAAGGCTTGCTGTCGTCGCCCATGGGCTTGGTAGCAGTAGCTTCGGTCTCACCAAACTTAAGGATGGTTGCGGACTGCTCACCGCCGCTCTTGTTGGAGTACATTGTAAAGCCTATGTATGCCTCGCTATCCTCAGCGTAGGTCTCGTTCATGTAGTCAATGACATTTGTGGGAGCCGCCATACCGTTGATAGTAACGCCGTAACCGGTATTAGGATCATAGGTAACAACAAGGGTAAGAACGTTCTTGCCGTCTACCTGAGCTTTACCTGCATCTTCAAAATCAGTGCTGCCAACGTCACTAAAATGCTTGATCTTCCAGAGAGTATAGTTAAGAGTTCCGTGCTTATCTGCGGTGCCTGCGCTGGTTCTAATAATCGTCTGAACACCGTAACCCCACTTAGAGTCACCGGAACCCTCGTCAATAGTGGGCTTGCTCCAAATGTTGAAGTTGAACCATTTGTCGTCGGCATCATAGTTGAAGGTATCAACTCTTACCTGCATATAAACACCGTTCTTAAGGTCTACCTTTTCCTTGGTGGACATGTGAGAGAAGGGACGACCGGTAGTCCAGTCTGCCGTGGTCATATGGAATCCGTCTTCGGTGTATTTGTAACCGGGAATAGATCCCTTATTACCGTCGTATCCGGGTTCCTCGTGAGACGCTCTGCCGTGTGTATCAAACTGACCCTCGATCGCAGCAGTGGGAAGTGCGAAAACTGCGAACATGGAGGCAAGCATTGCAACAACGAGCAAAGCAGAAAGAATCTTTTTCATAACTCTTTTCTCCTTTTAAAAATATAGTATTTTGG
>JAZNII010000119.1:0-1525 GCA_045577415.1 Eubacteriales bacterium | reverse complement strand
CTCATCAGCAAGTACCAAGTAAGAACGATGGACGAGGTGTTCCGCACCCTCGCCCGCAATGCAGTAAGGAATGAATAGATTTGCCCATTTCGTCAAGAAGGAGTCGCTGCATATCCTGCGCGATGTGCGCACCATCCTCGTGGTCATAGGCATCCCCATCGTGCTCACCCTGCTCTTCGGCTTTGCCATATCCACCGATGTCAACAACATCAACGTGGCTGCCTGTGCGCCCCATTGCACGGCCGCTGTGCGCGATGCTGTGTCGCGTGTCAGCCACACCCCTCTCTTCACCTTCAAGGGGTATGTCGCCCCCGACGAGATTGACAAGGTGCTGCGCACCGGCACTGCCGAGGCCGTGATGGTCTTTGCCGACGACTACGACCGCCTCGTGGCAGGCACCGCCGAGGTGGCAGGCTGCGGCGTGCAGCTCGTGCTCGACGGCTCCAACCCCAACGTGGCCGCCTCGGCCTCGGCCTACCTCATGCAGACCCTCAGCGGTGTGGCTGCCGCCTCGCCCGTTGATACCCACATCCTCTACAATCCCCAGATGAAGAGTGCCTACAACTTCGTGCCCGGCATCCTCGGCCTCATCTTCATCCTCGTGTGCGCCATGATGACCTCCATCTCCATCGTGCGCGAGAAGGAGCTGGGCTCCATGGAGGTGCTGCTTGTGTCGCCCGTCAAGCCACTGTGGATTATCGCTGCCAAGATGATACCCTACTTTGCCCTCAGCTGCATCAACCTGCTCTCCGTGCTGCTCATCGCCCGCTATGCCCTTGGCGTACCCATGACAGGCAGCGTGGGCGGCATCCTCCTCATCTCGGGCATCTACATCGCCCTCTCCCTCGGCTTCGGGCTGCTCGTCTCCACCGTCACCGACAAGCAGATGGTGGCGCTGCTCATCTCCGGCATGGTGCTCATGCTGCCCATCATGATGTTCTCCGGCATGCTCTTCCCCACCGAGAACCTGCCCCTCGTGCTCCGTCCCATCACCTACATCGTCCCTGCACGGTGGTATATCGATGCCATGCGCAAACTGATGATCGAGGGACTCGCCTTCGGCGATGTGCTGCTCGAGCTTGGCATCCTCGCCGCGATGACTATCGGCATCATCCGTGTGGCATTGATGAAGTTTAACGACCGTTTGGAATAACTTGACCACTATGAGCGTACTACGAACCCTGATTATTAAAGAGCTGCGGCAGTTTCGCCGCAACCCCTTCCTCCCCAAGCTGGTAGTGGGCTTTCCCCTCGCCATCGTCCTCATACTGCCCTGGATAGCCAACATGGATGTCAAGGGTGTGAGCGTGGGCATTGTCGATGCCGACCGCTCCGACGTGTCGCGCCGCATCACCTCGCATGTCGAGGCCTCCGAGTACCTGCGCCTCCACGACCTCTATGCCGACTACCCCTCGGCACTCGCCGACCTCGAAGACGGCCACATCGATGCCATCCTCGAGATACCCAACGGCTTCGGCCATAGCCTCCACGCCACCCCCAAGCGGCTCAGCATCTGGGCCAACGG
>JAZNII010000118.1:0-18648 GCA_045577415.1 Eubacteriales bacterium | reverse complement strand
ATATCTGAAACCTCCGATAGTGTTTTTTTCGTCAATTAACATTTTATCAGATTTTTTTCAGATATGCTCTTCTTTTTTTTCTTTTTTTACTTTTTATTTGCTATATCTGTTGGTTTCACCCCAACATTTATTATAGAACCTTTACTTACTGAGTTTTGCTAACGCAAAACATCACCTTACGGTGCACCACCGATCTAAATGGCTTTTTTGTATATTTTGGTGCAACCTTCAGGGACGGCTCCCCGAGACTGTTTGCTTCGCAAACAAAGAAGTCCCGGGTTCTGAGTCGTACGTAAATCGCAAGCGATTTACTTACTGAGTTTTGCTAACGCAAAACATCACCTTACGGTGCACCATTCAAGGTCTAAATGGCTTTTTTGTAATGTGATATTATATTTAGAAAATATTTTTCGAAAAAATTATTTAATCTATTGACAATACATAAAAATAGTGATATAATATATTTATCTTTTAAGAAGGAGGTTTTTGTCATGAACAAGATCGCATTTGGTATTCTTACCATTCTTTTCAACTCTATCGGTGTTCCTTGCTTTATCGCAGGTAAGGTTAAGGCTGGTGTTGTCAGAATCATCCTCGATGTAGTTCTTTCCTTTGTTTGCATAGGTGTAGTATTTGCTATTATCAACGGCATCATGGGTATCATTCAGGGCATCAAGATTCTTACCATGTCTAACGAGGCGTACGAGGCAGCTGATAAGGCTACTCTTCTCTCCGGTATTCCTTCCGGAAAGCCCAAGGCAGAGGCTGAGTAATCAATCTTACATACAAAAAACCACTTGCTTTTGCAAGTGGCTTTTTGTTTTTAAAGTGTAAAAATGGGCGGTACTTGACCGCCCATTCTCGTGTTTTTTATTTATTCTTAAGCTCTGCAAGTATCAGTTTAAGCAGATCTTCGGTGGTGGGGTTAGCTTCACGTTCAAGTCTTGCTGCTTCAGCCGCTGCTTCCGCTGCCGCTTTTGCATCTGCGGCTGCCTTTTCGTCTGCGAGCCTTTGCTTTTCCTCAAAATATGCCTTAACAGCTTTTCTGTCGGAGAGCTTTATGCCGTTTTCGCGAAGCTCACGTCTTTGCTCGCGAGTAAGCCTTTTGCTTTTGAGCATAGTAGTCATAGCATCGTGTTCTTCTCTGAACTTATTGATTATCTTAACGATAACAAAGAGTACAAACGCGATTATAAAGAAGTTGATAACTGCGTTAATGAAGGAACCCCAATCTATGTAGATCGACAGAGCAAGATCAAGCTCCTGACCAATAACAGCGCCTGCTTCGTCAAGAATGTCCTTATACGCGGGCTTAAGAATAGTGAAAAGCTCGCTGAGGGTATCCGCACCCAGAATCAAAGCAAGTATCCAGTTGACGATAGGCTTGAGAATGAAGTTGCTCATTCCGTTTACGATAGCAGTGAACGCGCCGCCGACGATAACACCGACTGCCATATCAACCACGTTGCCGCGGGTGATAAATTTCTTAAATTCTTCAAAAAATTTCTTCATGTTTTTACCTTTCCTTTGACCGATACGGTCGAATTTTGACATAAATATATTATATAATTTTTATCTGCAATTGTCAAGGGGAATTTTTGGAAGAGATAAATTGCAATTTAGCGCGCGAAGGCGCCCAGTTCTATTCGCCTCTGGCGAGTGGTATTGCTTTGCAGTGGTATTCGTCTGCGACGAGTGATATTTGTTGCGCAAGTTTAGGTGGCGAATAGAATATCACTGTTCGGCAACGCCGAACAATATCACTTCCCGATAGGGAAATATCACTGTCGCTTGCGACAATATAACTCTTTTACACATCCCGATAAATCAAAATTTGAACAAAATAGCAGGTGAAAATCACCTGCTATTTTGACTTGAATTTATTTTACGTGCTTGGGTTTCTTGATTCTGTTGAGCTGCTTGTTCATCTTAAGGAGTTCTTCCTTGGTGAAGCTGATGTTCATCATGCCCATCATGCTTGAGAGACGGAGAACGGTAAATCCGCCCATCATCTGCATAATGCCGCTTCCGCCTGCGTCCTTGAGGTTGATCTCAAATCCGCCCGACTTTTTCTCGCCCTTCTTGCCCTTGTTATTCTTGTCCATCTTCTTCTTGAGCTTGAGACCCATGCCGATGAACCAGAGCTTACCTCTCTTGCTCTCCATAATGTCGGAGATCTTGTCGTTGAGGGAGTATCTGCCTTCGGGAGCGTTGATGTCAAACCAGTTGAGGACTGCGCCCTTTTCGACGAGAACGTAATCCATATTGGGCTTGTCTACCTTGCGGATCTTGCCCTCGTCACTAAATTCGCCAGCCTTAGCGGTGATAGTGGACTCACCGACGTTCTTTACGTCGAAGTAGAAGAAGTGATCTTCTGCGGTCTTCTTACCGATGCTCTCGCCGTTGACGAAAAGCTCGACCTCGGGGAGGTTAGAGTAGACGGTCACCTTGGTAACGTCCTCAACTCTGTCGATATATCTCTTGCCGCAGAGGTGAACGAAGGGATCCTCCTCGGGGGACACGAGCCATGCCTTGTAAGCGTAGAAGGAGTCCTTCTTGTACTTACGGTCCATGGTCATAAGACCCTTGTGGTTCTGACCGTTTTCGCCGCCCTCAGCTCTTGCGTCAGCGCCGAAGTCAAACATGTTCCAAACGTGGGTAGCCCAGATGTATTTACGGGTAAAGAGCTGCTTGATAAGCTCCTCATGATAGAATGCCTGATATTCCTCGGTGTAGTCGCCCTGCTTGGGGTCGCTGGTGTGCCAGTTGAGCGCCTCACAGCCGTACTCGGAAATACCGATCGGGATGCCCGGGTGCATTTCGTGGAACTTGTCAAACCAAGGGCCGTTCATGCTTGTGTCGCCGCCGTACCAGCCGAAATAGTGATTGTAGGAAACTACATCGGGGATGAGAAGATAGGGATCTTCCATCTTGCACATCGATACCGCCGCGATGGTGGTAAGTCTCGTCTTATCCATCTCGTGAACGAGATCGTTGAGGATTCTGTGGTTCTCAAGCAGATCGTCGTCGGAGCCGCCGATGGAGATCTCGTTGGAGAGACCCCAGACCACTATCGACGCGTGGTTGTAGTTCTGAGTAACAAGCTCCTTCATCTGGGAGATAGTGTTCTCACGACCCGTAGGCATGTGCTTAGAAATGTAGGGAATCTCTGCCCAGATAACGAGACCCTTTTCGTCACAAAGATCGTAGAAATACTGATCGTGCTGATAGTGAGCAAGACGGATAGTGGTTGCGCCCATTTCCATAATGTATTCGATATCTTCTACGTGATGCTCGGGAAGGAGCGCGTTACCGACGCCAAAACGGTCCTGGTGACGGGAAACGCCGCGGAGGGGATATTCCTCTCCGTTGAGGATAAATCCGTTATCGGGGTCGATCTTGAAGGTGCGGCAACCGAAACGGGAGCATACGTTGTCAAGAACGGTGTCACCCTCTACGATCTCGACCTCACAGCAGTAGAGGTAAGGATCCTTGCGACCGTGCCAGAGGTGTACGTTCTCGAGAGTGAAGATAGCCTGCTTGTCGGTGGACTCGATCTTTGCGATCTCGTTTTCTTCCTTGTCGTAGATGGTGTATACCAGCTTCTGACCCTCTTTGAGATCGGTGGTGTAGACCTCGACTGTTACCTTAGCGTCCTTGCCCTCGACTGCGGGGGTGATAACAAGACCCGTACCGCCGTAGTAGTCAAGGTCAAAGTGTGTGTTGTTGACGCAAACCAGGTTTACGTCACGGTAAAGACCGCCGTAGAAGGTGAAGTCCGCCATCTGGGGGTAAACTCTGTCGTTTGCGGAGTTGTCAACGATGACCGCGATCTCGGTCTCGTCGGTCAGCTTTTCGGTGATGTCAACTCTCCAGGTGGAATAACCGCCGTCATGGTGAGCGAGCTTCTCGCTGCCAACGTATACGTCAGCAGAGGAGTTCGCGCCGCGGAATTCGAGGTAGTAAAGGTCGGCTTCGGGAAGGTCAGCCTTCTTCAAGGTCTTGACGTAAAGGCAGGAGCCGCGGAAATAGTCGTTTCCGCCGTCAAATCCGTCCTCTGCGTTCCAGGTGTGGGGAAGATTGACACTCGCGCCGTCGCGAGCGGTTATGTCGGTGGTGTCCTTCTTAAAGAGCCAATTTTCGTTAAGATTGATGATCTGTCTCATTTTTATCTCCTAATTTAAAGTTTACGGATAAATTATATAGAACTAATATTAAGCAAATATTAAATAGTTAATCAGGGTCCCACTTGCCTCGGCTTGCCGTGGCAAAGTGAGACCCTGACGATATTAATTAATTGCTGATGTAGGGAACAAGATATTCCTTGCCGCTTTCGCTGACGTATTCAACGTTGAGACCATCAAACGCCGCCTTGTCATTAACGAAATTGCGAACGACCGATGCGATTGCCTCTGAGATCGCGTCCTGATCCTCTATAACGGTTCCTGCGAGTCTGCCGGATGCGATAACATTTTTGGTGTTCCAGATCATTATCTCAACATCCTCTTCCTCGACGACGGTGAGATCGCAGAGGTATTTGTTGTTTTCAAGATGTTCTTTCTTGGCATACTCATCTTCGGGAGCGCCCGAGAGAACGTACGCCTTGTAGTCGGTCTCAAATCCAACGGTGAACACGGGGATGCAGTGAGTTGTGAGCTTGTCGGTGTTGAATCCCTTGCTTTGAAGAGCTACGAGAATCTCCAGTGCGGTAGCGTCGTTGTCAGTAATAATAAGCTCAACGGTGTTGTTAGCTTCGTCGTTGTACTTTTCCATGATTGCCAACTGTGCAATACCGGCGCCGACGGAGGGAAGGAGCTTGGCCGCGTTCTTGTCATCGTAGAAAACAAGCTCAGTTCTTGTCTTTTCCTTGCTACAACCGCTACCGATCTCGATCTCGTAGTCCTTACTTTCGGTAAGGAGCTTGTTAGCTTCATCCGCGCTGCTATAAAGACTGCTTGTATAATTAACGTAGCTGATCTTGCCGTCATCGTTGCGGTCAAGCTTTTCAAAATTAGCCTTTACGTAGTCGGCAATAAGCTTACCCTGTACCGTGGGGAGACTGTCGCTGTTGGTTCTTATGATAACGCAGTTGTCATATTCGCCGTAAATCTTATTATAAGCTTCAACTGCAAGGCTGATAGCGGCATCACCGATAAGGATTATCGGGATATTGTTATCTTTTGCAAGCTCAATATACTTGTATGTTTCAAGAGCTTTTACGGGTTCTACGATAAGCACGGCACAACCGTTATCAACAGCGGTCTTAGCCTGCTCATACTGTGCATCAGCGTCGCCGTTTGCACCATAGTTCTTGTAGCTGATGTTTTCAATATACATTGCTCGTTCAATGCAGTTGATAAGGCTATCAGGAGCCTCTGCGACGCCCTTGCCGCTCCAAAGGACAGAAACCTCGGCGTTATTGATGCTTCCGCAAGCGACGAGGCTTAACGTTGTTAAAGCAAAGAGAGCAACGAGTATTAACGCTAATATTTTTTTCATAATTAATAACCTCCTTGCCATTACTGCTCCGCAGGCTGATCTGCGGATACTTCTGCGGGGATTTCTGCATGGCGATCTGCCAGCTCTTTATTCATCTTTTCAAGGGTCTTCTTATCAAGGTTATAGATAAGAGCAAGGCCGAAGAACTGCATGAGTGCGGAGAACAGATAGAGACCCGCAACGAGATAACGCATATTGAGCGCTACCGAGAAGAGCTGGTTTCCTCCGTTGATCTCGGAATAACCGAGAGCCGCCATGATCACAAGTGCGAGAGAGGGTCCCGCACCCTGAGCAAGCTTACGGAAGAAGGAGTGCAGTGAGTAAACCGTACCTTCCTCGCGAGTGCCGTTTTTCCATTCGTTGTAGTCGATAGCGTCACCCATCATAGACCAGGAAACGGTGGTGTAGATACCTGTTCCCAAAGAGTAGATGAGCAAGCAAATGACATAGATCACAAGCCCCTTTATGTCGGGGGTGATGGGGAGAAGGAGCAAAAGAGCACCTGCGACAACTGAGCAAAGAGAGCCGATGACAGAAAGCTCTTTCTTACCGAACTTTACAACCAGCTTACGCGCCAAGGGGGTAAAGGCAACGATCGGGATCATTGCGAACATCGTAACGACACCCGAGAGAGCGACGTTCTTGAAGTAAGACTGGAACATTACCGTAACCGCGGTGGTTGCGCCCTGCATACCAACGAACATACCCATAGCGGCAAGAGTTGCTCCGACCGCGGGACGGTTCTTCATAAAGTTCCACATAGCCTTGAACACGTTGAATTTGGGCTGCTCCTCGCCGAGAGCGATGTCCTCATCAACGCGTATGGTGGTTGTGCGGATCATAAATTGGAATGCGATAAATCCGAGTACGCCCATTATAAGAGCTGCTAAGAATACGCGCTCACCGATGATGTTGTTGTTGCTGTCATAAATGATCATAGGGAGAATGACCATGGGAACCATATTGCCGATCATGGATCCTACGCTTCGCCAAGCCGAGAGTGAGGCGCGGTCTGCGGGATCCTTGGAAATCAAGGAGAGCAGAGAGCCGTAGGGAACGTTTGCCACGGTGTAGAACGCATCCCAGAGAATGTATCCTGCCACGAAAACGATAGCCTTAATGAGTGTGTCTGCGTTTTGTACCCATGGGATGAAGCACATCGCACCTGCGACCAGAAGTCCGATAGATCCTAACCAGATGTAAGCCAAGAACTTACCTCTTTTGTAGTTTTTTCTTTTATCGCGGTCGATTATCGATCCGATGAGCGGGTCGTTGATAGCGTCCCAAATCTGCACGAGGATGAGGAGTCCCGCATAGAGAACCGAGTCCATTCTCATGAACTGCGTCCAAAATATAGCCATAGTACCCTTGAGGGCAAAGCTCATGTTACAGCCGAAGTCGCCAGCCGCGTAAGAGATGCTGTCAAGGATGCCAAACTTGCGCTTGCCGTTTGCGTCAAGCTTAGGAGTCTTTTTCATTTTGTACCTCTTTTTAAATGTATTTTAAGTAATTTCATAAAAATAACAGCCGTGCAGGGTGGCGCATGAATCGACCGAGAACGAGCTGCGTTTTTATAGCATTTGACTTACACAAATATTATAACAATAGAATTTAATAAAGTCAACCGCTTTTTTGAAATTCGTAAAAATTTCCGATAATTGTTCTAGTTTTTTGGACAAAATAGACAAAATTTATTGTCTTGCTAAATTTTAGGTGTTGCGTAAATTAAAACGATTGAATATAAATAAGGCGTCACACCGATCCGGGTGCAACGCCTTACATTTTTATACGTATTTTACTGAAATTGAGCCGAGGTTGTTTTCGCCGCGGATGTAGAGGAGCGGACCGTCCTGCGTCTCGCTTTTCGCTACTCCCGTGCCGCCTAAGGTCGTATCGATAGAGGATTTTACCGTCCAACCCTCGGGTACGTGTATAGACAGTGCGCCGAGATTGTTTTCAACGTATAATGTCTCGCCGCCTTTGTAGCTTTCGACGTTCTGGAAATGAACCGAGCAAGCACCCAGATTGTTTTCTATGCGAGAGGGAGTGAACGTAACGCAATCCACGTATATTGCCGACGCGCCCAGATTGCTTTCGGCACCGTCAGCGTTATATTCTACGTTTATTTTGTGCTTGTTTTTCTTCTTTTTCTTCTTGGAAGAAAAGAGGATAGAGCAGCCTATGGTCAAAAACAGGGCTACGAGAAGAACCGACCAGTTTTCGATTATGTTTTCATCCTCAAGTCCTGCCATCTTGGCAATGTTTTTTTCGAAAAGCATAAAGATGAAGGCGAGAGGGAAGAAGATCGACGCTATCTTGCCCTTAATAAGCCTTGAAATGATAAATGCCAAAAGCAAAAACGCCAAAATCAGTGCAAATACCGACACCTCGCCCATAAAGCTAACCAACGGAGCGATGACACCGGTGACGTCAAGAATAATAAATACTGCGGCAAGGACGAAGCCAAGCCCCCAGAAGATTTTCCACGGTTTCATTTTTTTAACCTCATTTCATCAATTTTATATTGCAAAAGCTTGAAATAAGCTCTTGAAAAATAGACCTTTTTGTCAGAGCCGCGAAAGCCGATCTCGCCGTTACCCACAAGCTCGCGGCGGAGATAGGATATTTCCGCGATGTTGGCGATAACCGATTTTGAGACGCGTACAAAGCTTGACGGCATAAGCCCCTCCAGCTCAAAAAGCTTATAGGGTGCGGTGTAGATACGGTCGCGAGTGTGGGCGTACACCTTGCCGTCCGAGCTTTCAAAAAAGAGTATGCTTATTTTCGGTACGAAAAACTCGATCCCGTCGGATACGAGGGCGATCTCGTTCTCTCCGCGCAGAGTTACCTCAATGGCAGCTTCAAGAGAGCGGATCTTTTCGTTTCGCTCTCGGCAACGAATTACTATTTCTTCGGTGTCCGAAAATTCGGTGCGAATCTTCATTTCCACTCTCCTTCCGTTGTTTTATATCTATATTCTAACATTTTCGATGGATTTTGTAAAGAGATTTTTGTCAAGTGGTAGAATTTTGAAGGTGAGAGGCTGAAATAAACCAAGAAAACAGAAAATATTAAAAGCACTTATAAACAAAATCGTTGTTTTTGATTGACAAAATGAACTTCGGGTGGTATAATCTCGGTAGCTACCCAAATTGGGAGAGACAGCATTTTTCGCCAACGTAAAAAGGACGTTTTATTATGGACAAGAACACTTTGCGTGTAAAATTGGGGTGTTACGCATCAAATATTTCAATGAGTGTGGTGGGAAACCTCTCGCCCCTGCTTTTTTTGACCTTTCATGAGCTTTACGGTATTTCATATTCGTTGCTTGGTCTCCTCGTGCTGATAAATTTCTGCACCCAGCTCGGTGTCGATCTGATATTTTCGTTTTTCTCTCACAAATTCAATATTCCCGTGGCGGTGAAGTGCGCGCCGATGCTGACCGCGGCAGGCCTTGCTATCTATGCTCTCTCACCCATCATCTTCCCGAATGCCGTATACGTGGGGCTTTGTGTCGGAACGGTGCTGTTTTCTCTTTCCAGCGGATTTTGCGAGGTGCTGATCAGTCCCGTTATAGCGGCGCTGCCTTCAGACGATCCCGACCGCGAGATGAGCAAGCTTCATTCGATCTACGCCTGGGGCGTGGTGGCTTTGGCGGTGATCTCCACAGTCTTTCTCTACTTCTGCGGACGTGAGAATTGGCAGTGGCTACCCGTGATTTTTATTGCGGTGCCGATAGCTGCGCTTGTGTTTTTGTCAAACGCAAAATTACCCAAGATGGAAACGCCCGAAAGAGTGTCGGGAGCGGTCAGATTTTTGAAAAACGGCGGCGTTTGGCTCTGCGTGCTGGGAATTTTTCTCGGCGGCGCGGCAGAGGTGACCATGGCGCAGTGGGCGTCGAGCTACATTGAGCAATCTCTCAAGCTCCCCAAAATATGGGGCGATATTTTCGGCGTGGCGATATTTGCCGTCACCTTGGGACTTGGACGCTCGCTTTACGCTAAATTCGGTAAAAATATCTCGCGCGTCCTTTTCTGCGGCGCTATCGGAGCTACGCTTTGCTATCTTATCGCTGCGATCTCGCCTTTCCCCGTGGTGGGACTTATCGCTTGCGCTCTGACGGGCTTCTGCGTTTCGATGATGTGGCCGGGAAGCCTTATAGTGGCAAGCGATCGCTATCCTACGGGTGGTGTTATGATCTTTGCTCTTATGGCGGCGGGCGGCGACTTCGGCGCCTCGGTAGGCCCTCAGCTGGTCGGCGTTATTACCGACGCGGCGCTTGAAAATGCGGCTTTGATTTCCGTGGCGGAGAGCCTCAGTCTCTCGCCCGAGCAGTTCGGCATGAAGCTCGGTATGATCGTCGGTATGCTTTTCCCGTTGGCGGCTATCGTTGTTTATGCGACTTATCTTAAATCTTACCGTAAAAAGAGCAGAAATGAGACGGCTTTGAAATAAATATCCTCCCCCCGTAAAACTGGGGGATTACAATCAAAAAAAACGGCTCGTGAGAGCCGTTTTTTGAGTTATCTATTAAATATCGTAAGTTTTATTAAATCGAAATTATTAGTCGACAAATATCGACTGTCGCTCATTGACACAGAATGATATTTATGGTATAATTAAAATCGTTAATTGTGAGCCTGCGGATTGAATTACGGTCTTTTGTCTTTGCAGGCGGGAAGAATTCGTTTAATTGAAGGTTTTAAAGATGAGTAAAAGAAATGAAGTTTCTCGTGAATATTTTGAGAGTATGAGAGAAAGAGTTCTCGATACCGACGAGACCTTGAGCGACTGCGAGAGAGAGGAAGCTCTTGAAGTGCTTGAGCATATCGAGGACGAGATAGACCGCTTGGAGAAAACAAGAGCGAGGCTCGGACGTCTTATCGATTACGACGGCTTGAAGAAAAAAGGCTTTTCGCGGGAAGAGGTATGTGAGTTTGAACGCGAGGATTCTTATTACGCTTCAAAGGTGGACAAGTACTACAGAGATAATCTTCTCAAGAGAAAGTATATGTTCGGATACCCCGCAAACATGGAGGACTATTCCTATACTACAAGCTATCTGCGTCATCTTGAGAGCAAGATGTATCTGATGAATAACTGCGGCGACCCATATCAAAAGGGTAACTACGGAATGGATTCAAAGTCCACCGAAAAAAAGATAATCTCCCTTGTGGCAGAGAATTTCGGAGTTGCCAAGGGAGAGTATTGGGGATATATAACCTCGGGAGGAACCGAGAGCAATTTCTGGGGAATACGCGAGGGCTTTAACCGTTTTCCTAAGGGTAAGCTTTATTTTTCCGAGGATACCCATTACAGTGTTGAAAAGTACGTTTTCGACGGCGAAAATAACGAAAGATACCCTTACGAAAAGATTGCGGTGGATGAATTTGGACGCATTTCTGCGAAAAATCTTCTTGAAGTGGTGAAAGAAGACCGCGAAAACGGCGTAAACGGAGCAATAGTGGTGCTAACGTGGGGAACTACCTGCCGCGGAGCCGTTGACGAGGTAAAAAAGATCACCGACGGCTTGAAAGAGCTGGGTATAGAGTATTACTGTCACCTTGACGCGGCTCATTTCGGCGGAATTGCGAAAAATCAAGAAAACGCTCCCTACGTCGAGAATCTTTCCGAGCTTGGAGTTGACTCCATAGCGGTGAGCATGCACAAATTTATGGGTACGGCAAGAGTCAACGGAGTTCTTCTGGCGCTTTCCAGGCGTGATCGCCCTGTTATAGACTACATAGGTCAGGAGGATTCCACTCTGCTCGGCTCCCGTGATTATCTTCCGTTTTCCACTTATCAAAGAGCGCGTGAAATGCTTCTTCGATGCGAGAGCGGTCACTACTCTGAAAACGTTACTTATTTTGAGGATTCCTTGCGTAATAGCATGATAGAATACGAAAGATTTGAAAATTCCAATACCTTTGTTATAAGGAAGCCTGACGAAAATATATGCAAAAAATATCAGCTGGCGACCTTTATCGATTCAAACGGCGAAGAAAAGGCGCATATTATCATCTTCCCGTTCCATAAGAAAGAGATAATGAATGAGCTTGTCGCCGACCTTAGAGGAGAAAAGCAAAATGAAGCATAATTTTAAGAGAACGCAAAGCTTTGTCATCGTCGCGATAGTGTACGCTGTTGCGTCGGCGGTGGGTATTGGCGCGTATTTACTGATGCCCTCCCTGTGGAGCTTTTGGTTAAGACTTCTTATAGCCGATCTGGCGGCAACGATTGCGGTTTTTATATTTAGTCTGATATTCCGTAACGCATCGGTCTACGACCCTTATTGGAGCGTTCAGCCCATAGTCATACTCGTCTGCTTTATGATCGGACAGAAGCTAACGTCCTTGAAGCTGCTTCTTTTTCTGGCAGTGCTGATTTGGGGCATCAGGCTTACGGCGAATTGGGCGTATACCTTCAAGTCTCTTGCGCACGAGGATTGGAGATACCGTATGCTCAGGGATAAGACGGGAAAGCTTTATCCTATGATTAATTTTGTGGGAATACATTTGGTTCCCACGCTTGTTGTGTATCTTTGCACCCTGCCTGCGGTAGCTGTTATGCTGAGCGGTTCGAGGGGGAGCGCCCTCTCGTATCTTGCCGTCGCCCTGTGCTTTGGCGCGGCGATGCTTCAAGGCGCATCCGACGTACAGATGCACAGATTTCGCAAGAGAGGCGAGGGCGGCTTTATCCGTGAAGGACTTTGGAAAAATTCCCGACACCCCAATTATCTCGGCGAGATAATTATGTGGTGGGGAGTGGGAATATGTGCCGTCAGCGCCCTTGGCGTGAATTACTTGTATTTGCTTGTAGGAGCGGTTGCCAATACGATGCTGTTCCTTTTCGTCAGTATTCCTTTGGCGGACGGCAGACAATCCAAAAAAGAGGGCTTTGCAGAGTATAAGGCGGCGACGAGAGCGTTGCTTCCCATTTCAAAAAGTAAAAAATAGTATAAAAACAAAAAAGTCCGACTTTCGGGCTTTTTTTGTGATTTTTATATTGTTTTCGATATTTAGAAGAAAAAATTGAAAATTCTGATATAATTTTCAAAAATATATTACTTTTTGCTTTTAGAGATGCTATAATCGAGATAATGAATACGAATAACCGTATTAACAGGAGGAAAATTTTATGAAGCTGATAATTTGCGGAGAGAGAGGGATTCAGAACCTTTTCGCAAATCCGCAAGCGAATTTGAAGTAAGATTTCTCTATACCCTCCCTCCGCCAACACAAAAAAGGAACGCGCCTGGCGTTCCTTTGCATTGGCGGAGAGAGAGGGATTCGAACCCTCGTGTGCTTGCGCACAAACTGATTTCGAGTCAGCCCCGTTATGACCACTTCGATATCTCTCCGTATATAATTAAACTCAAACGAGTCTAACTTTTGTAAATTATCTTGCGGGGCGCCCCGTTATGTCCTGTTGCGGTACCCAAAATTTGTTACTCGCATTCGCTCGTCAAATTTTGACCGCTGCCACTCCTTTTTGCTCGCTTCATCTGCCACAGGCAGCGCTCGCAAGCGTCCCCACTTCGATATCTCTCCAAGTATATCCTTTTTTGCCGATTTTGTTCGACCAAAACATTATATCACATTATTTGATAAAAAGCAATAGCTATTTCGAAAAAACTAAAAAAATATTTGCGACACAAAATTACAAGTGCGCGGTAGTTATTCTTTGCTTTTTGGATCAAATTCGGGAAAACAGAGCAAATAGCAGTTACATTCATCGCAACAACACTCAAAGCCTTGCTCTCCGTTGCCAAGACACACATCTGGCTGTCCGGGCATAAGCTCCACACCGGTAATATCCACTACCTTTTTTGAATTTTCTTGTTCATATATCCCCCTATCCCCAAATAAAAAGTGCGCCTACCGTAGTAAGCGCACAAAAACGCAAACTCCAATAGTCGCCAAACTAATTATTGCAAAGTGGGTATAAACCGCACACAAAAGCCGGAATTTGCATTTTATCAAATTCAACTTTTGTATGCAAAAAAAGAGTATACTTCTCCTAAAAAGCAGATTATACTTATTTTGCAATATTCTATTAGTTTGGCACCTTCATTATATAACGAATTTTGCTTTTTGTCAATAGTTTCTATTATTTTCAAGTCTTGATTTTTAATGTACAATTCTATTGATAACATTTTTAAGAATGTTTGCCCTCGAAAGATTGTTAGAAAAAACTTTTGAAAAGCTATTGAAAACAAATAAGAAAAGTGATATACTAAAAATGATAACAAACCTTTAGCGAAAGGCAAATACGATGAAAACAAGAATTGGAATTTTTGGATACGGAAACTTAGGACGCGGCGTGGAGAACGCTATACGTCAGAACGAGGATATGGAGCTTGTGGCGGTGTTTACGAGACGCGCCACCGAGCAGCTTAAGATAGCTACCGAGGGCGTAGCGGTCTGTTCCGCTGCCGAGGCAGAAAAATATAAGAACGACATCGACGTTATGATAATTTGCGGCGGCAGCGCTACCGATCTGCCCGAGCAGACCCCTGCATTGGCGAAGCATTTTACGGTCGTCGACAGCTTTGACACTCACGCCAAGATCCCCGAGCATTTTGCACGCGTGGACGCGGCGGCTCGCGAGGGTGGCAATATAGCTATGATCTCGGTCGGCTGGGACCCGGGTATGTTTTCTGTAAACCGCCTTATGGCGGGCGCGATCCTTCCCGACGGAAAGGATTATACCTTCTGGGGAAAGGGAGTAAGTCAGGGTCACTCCGACGCTATACGCAGGGTCGAGGGTGTGCTTGACGGCAAGCAGTACACCATTCCCGTTGAGGCGGCGCTGGATGCGGTCAGACGCGGTGAAAATCCCGAGCTGACTGTGAGACAGAAGCATACACGCGAGTGCTTTGTGGTCGCCGAGGAGGGAGCGGATAAGGCTCGCATCGAGAAAGAGATCTGCGAAATGCCCAACTATTTCGCCGACTACGACACGACGGTTCATTTCATATCCATGGAAGAATTGAAGCGCGATCACGGCGGCATCCCTCACGGCGGATTTGTTATCAGGTCAGGAAGGACGGGTGACGAGCTTCAGAACAATCATATTATAGAGTACAGTCTCAAGCTTGATTCCAATCCCGAATTTACCGCGTCGGTGATAGTTGCTTACGCTCGCGCGGCGGCAAGAATGGCAAAAGAGGGAGCTGTGGGATGCAAGACGGTGTTTGATGTGCCGCCCGCATACCTCTCGCCCAAAAGCTACGGCGAGATCATCGCAGAGCTGCTTTGAGTCTCGGAAAATGTGACAATATAAAAAATCAAGGGAGGAAGCGACCTCTGCTCCATGGTAGCTCCCAGAGACCTCGTGGTGATAAACGGTGAGCTTGACACCGATTTCCCGATCGATGGCGCAAAGGCGTGTGTCGAGGTGGGCAGCGAGGTTTACAAGGCAGTGGGACGCGAGCAGGCGCTTGGTCACGTTATAGGCGACGGCGGTCACCGCTTCTATGCAGACGGTTCTTGGCCTCATATTCATAAGGCGCTTGAAAATCTTTAATTTGTAAATCATTAAACAAAAAGGACGAAAACGCGTTTAAAGCAACGCAATAGTCATAAAGGGGAGACGGAGATATGTGCAAGGTGAAGGTAGGCGGCAAAACTTTAATGGCTGAGGAGGGCGAGCTGCTCTCCGAGCTTTTGATGCGCCACGGCATCTCTGCCCCTCACCCATGCTCGGGCAGAGGCGTATGCAAAAAGTGCAGGGCGATTGCTGACGGAGAAGAAATTCTGACCTGCAGGTACAGAATATGCCGAGACGTTGACGTATATCTGCCCACAGAGAGCGCTCTTTCGGTCAAGGACTTCGAGGGTGCGGAGAGCTTCGGAGATGACGAGCTTTTTACAGTGCTTGACATCGGAACGACTACACTGATAATGGCGCTTTGCTCGAAGGACCAAAGGATACTGCGAAGAGTTACGTCAACTAATCCTCAAGCCGTGTTCGGCGCCGACGTGATCTCCCGAATAGACGCTTGCTCCCGTTTGGGTACTGAGGCGCTTCAAGCGCCGCTTATAGCTCGAATAAACGAGATGCTTTCCTGCTTGGGGCGGCAGACCGAGCGCATGTTCGTCTCTGCCAACGCCACGATGCTCCATCTGTTTTTGGGTGAGGATTGCACCTCTATGGGTCGCGCTCCGTATACGGCGAGCTTTCTTGAAAAAAGGGAGGTAAGCGCGGAGACGGTAGGTCTTGAGGGAGTGGGAGAGCTGATAGTTCTTCCGTCGGCTCACGCATTCGTTGGTGCGGATATAATCGCGGGGCTTGCGTGCGTCGATATGCCGAAGAAAGGGAAGTGGTCGATTTTTGCAGACCTTGGAACAAACGCTGAGATCGTTCTGTTTTCCGAAGATCGGATACTTTGCACCGCGGCGGCGGCAGGGCCTTGCTTTGAGGGTTCTAATATAGAATGTGGAATGAGCGCTGCTGCGGGTGCTATCTGCTCATTTGGCACGATTGGCGGAGAAAGGATCGTGGAAACTGTGGAGGGCGCTCCCCCCGTTGGATTGTGCGCCACGGGTCTTATTGACGCTATATACGAGCTTCTGCGATTGGGAGAAATAGACGAAAGCGGTTATCTTGACGGTCGGTTTTATCTTGCTGACGGGGTTTATATAAGTCCCGCCGATGTCCGTCAGCTCCAGCTTGCAAAGTCCGCCGTCCACTCTGCCATCGAGGCGCTTTTGGACATTGCCGACGCAGAGTGGGAAGATGTTGAGAGACTTTATATTTCGGGAGGCTTTGTCTCAAAGCTGTCGATACCACACGCTACGGTCGTGGGACTTGTTCCGCGTCAGCTTGCCGACAGATGCGCTTTGATCGAAGATTCTTGTCTTAATGGGACATTGAAATGCGCTGTCGGAGACGCAGAACCAAGTGAGCTTGCTCACAGAGCGGAATACTGCGATCTCATTCAAAGCGATGTGTTCAAGGAAGCATTTATTAAAAATATGGCGTTTAACGTATAATTTTTAACCGAAACGTTGCGGTATGACCTGTTCTGCCGCGACGTTTCTTGATTTTTTATCATTTTTTGATTGATCTTATCAAAATCGGACTTTTGAGTGTTTTTTTACGGACATGTTATTGACTTTATGCGCGAGTGGTGATATAATTTGATTTGGTGATACCCTTGCGCTCGTTTTTTGCGGGGGTGCTGGCTTTCATTGATTTTATCTGATTTGGAAGGATGAAGAAAATGAAAAATTTCAAGACCTTTGGCGTAATGCTGGATATGTCCAGAAACGCGGTTAAAACAGTTGATGAATTAAAGAGATTTTTGCCCCTTCTTCGAAAGATGGGCTACAACGCGCTTTTCCTCTATACGGAGGACACCTACGAGGTCGAGGGCGAGCCTTATTTCGGCTATATGAGAGGCAGATATTCTGTTGCCGAGATGAAAGAGCTTGACGAGTTCTGCTCAAGCATCGGCATCGAGGTCATTCCTTGTATCCAGACCCTCGCGCATCTTGCTACTCATAAAATGTGGGGCAAGGTACCCTTCGACCACACGGAGGAGATGATGGTTGGCGATGAGAGAGTTTACGAGCTTATCGACCACATGTTTGCGACCCTTTCGGGGTGCTTCAAGACTCGTCGCATACATGTCGGTATGGACGAGGCGCACATGCTGGGTCGTGGCAACTATCTTGATAAGAACGGCTACGAGCCTAAGATAGATATTATGAAAAAGCATCTCGCAAGAGTCAACGAGATCGCGGCAAAGTATGGCTATATGGAGCCTATGATCTGGTCGGATATGCTTTTCTACGGCTGGAACAACGGAGTTTACGTAGTTCCCAAGCAGGAGGTTCCCGAGCCCTACAGAAGCGCACTTCCCAAGAATATCATCCCCGTTTTCTGGGACTATTATCACGGCAAAAAGCAGGAATTCAGCGATATGCTTGAGATGCACGCTCAGATGTCTAAGAAGACCTGGTTCGCGGGTGGCGTATGGACGTGGTGCGGTACTATCCCCGACAACGAGTGGACTATCAAGTCTATGAAGCCCGCTATCGATGCTTGCCGCGAGAATAAGATCAAGAACGTATTCATGACTCTTTGGGGCAATGACGGCGGTGAGTGTTCCTTCTATTCGGTACTGCCCTCGCTCTGCTATATTGCCGAGTACACAAAGGGAAATACCGACGAGGATGCTATCAAGGCAAAGTTTAAGAGAATAGTTGGTCTCGATTACGACGAGTGCATCCGCATCGACTTCGGTAACTACATCGCGGGCAATGAGAGAAACGTAACTCACTCACGTAACCCCTCGAAGTTTATGCTTTACGCCGATACTCTCAACGACTTCCTCGACTGGATGGTTAAGCCCGGTGCGAGCTATAAGTTTGCAGACGTTGCAAAGGATATGCACGCGCTGGCGAAGAAGAGCCGCAAGTACGGCTACGTTTACGAGACCGCCGCTTGCCTTTGCGACGCTATGGAGATCAAGTATGAGCTTGGTCTTAAAACTCGCCTCGCTTACGAGGCGGGCGATAAGGAAGAGCTTCGCCGTCTCGCTAACGAGGACTACGCCCAGGTCATCAAGAGAATAGACGCTTACGGCAAGGCGCACCTCGTTCAGTGGAAGAAGGAGAACAAGTTCTCGGGCTGGGAGGTTATGGATCTTCGTATCGGCGGTATCATCAGACGTATGCAGACCGTTCGCCAGTACATTCTTGAATACTGCGACGGTAAGGTTGACGCTATCGACCCTCTCGATCAGGAGCTTCTCGCATACAGGGATAAGGAGTCGAGCTGGTATGTTAACGATGCTGTTCACAGCATCACCGCAAACAAGCCGTAATATGATAGAATAATAAGAAGATCCCCCGTAAAACGCTGATGATCGTTTTATGGGGGATTTTTGCGCTATTAAAGGTATCTCATAAGAATTGCTATGAGGTACAGCAAAACCAAGTGCAGGGGATAGAATATGTAAAAGAAGTATTTCATATTCAGTTTTCCGCGCTTTTCCGAATAGAGAAGCAGGAGCGGGATCGCAAGGAGCGAGAAAAATTGAAGTCCGCCGTAGTCAATGGAGAGGGCAAGAACGCCGAGAGCGGTCGCCGCCACGCGTAAAAGCTTGGTGTCAGCTTTCTTGAATATCGAGGGCGTTCC
>JAZNII010000117.1:0-29709 GCA_045577415.1 Eubacteriales bacterium | reverse complement strand
GTGGAATTAAGCTTTACCATTCCGCGAAAGCTCTTGCTTGCGCCACCGACCGCAACCACAACGTAGCTGCCCATAACGCTTCGCAGAACAAATCCGTCTTTAATTTTCATAGCAAAAGCTCCTTTAAATTATTATCAACCGAGAGCCTCGAACTCCTCAAGAGCCGCCTTGAAGGATGCCATACAGGAATTGAAGGCATCCATCTTGGTCAGGTCAACGCCCGCAAGCTTAAGCAGCTCTACGGGGCTATCGCTTCCACCCGAGGACAGGAACTTGAAGTAATCCTCAACGGCGGGAGTACCCTCGTTGTAAATTCTCTCGGCGATAGAAACCGCGGAGATGATACCCGTCGCGTACTTGTAAACGTAGAAGCCTCTGTAAAGGTGAGGGATACGAGCCCACTCGTAAGCGATCTCGGGATCGCTCACCACGCTTCTGCCGTAATATTTCTTGTTGAGATTATAGTAGACCTCGTTGAGAGCATCCTTGGTAAGAGGCTGACCCTTCTCTGCCATATCGTGAGCAATATACTCAAACTCGGCAAACTGAGTCTGACGGAAAAGCGTACCCTTAAGCATATCCATATAGTAGGAAAGCAGATATTTCTTGAGCTTTTCGTCGGTTGTAGTCTTCATGAGGTACTTAAGGAGCAGAACCTCATTGACGGTGCTTGCCACCTCTGCCACGAAGATCTTATAGCTTGCCTTTTCCTGAGGCTGATTCTTCTCGGAGAAATAGGAGTGCATAGCGTGACCAAGCTCGTGAGCGAGGGTGAAAACGTCGCCCGTGGTCTTTTGATAGTTCAGAAGAACGTAGGGGTGAGGGCAACCGTAAACGCTTGCGCTATATGCGCCGCTTCTCTTGCCGTCGGTCTCCTCAACGTCTATCCAGCCCATGTCGTGAGCCTCCTGAAGGAGATCCTGATATTCTGCGCCAAGGGGAGCAAGTCCCTCCTTGACTATTCTGAACGCCTCCTCGTAGTCCACCTTTATCTCGGCGTCCTCAATGGGAGAAACGTAAACGTCGTACATGTGCAGAGACTTGAGACCCATAAGCTTCTTCTTGTCTCTGTAATATCTGTGAAGCAGGGGCAGACCCTTCTTGACACTCTTAAGCAGGTTCTGATATACCTTTACGTCAACGTCCTCGCTGTCCAGCGCCTTTTCGAGAGAAGAATCGTATTTTCTCGCGCGAGCAAGGAATACGTCCTTGTCAACGTTACCGACGTAAGCCGCAGTTATGGTGTTGATAAGACCGATGTACGCCTTATAATATGCTCTGAACGCGTCACGGCGAACCTTTCTGTCGGGAGAATGCAGAAGCACTCCGTACATACCGTGAGAAAGAGTGACCTTTTCGCCGTTCACCTTGATCGTGGGATAGGGGAAATCGGCGTTATCGATCATCGTGAACACCTGTCTGAAGCCGTCGAATATTCTGCTTTCCTGGCTCAGCAGCGCCTCGATCTCCTTGGAAAGTACGTGGGGCTTTCTTCTGATGATCTGACGGAGAGTGTAATCGTAGTCCTTGAATTTCTCGTCAGCGGCAAATTTTTCAAGAGTCTCGGTGGGAAGCGCGGTCAGCTCGGGATCGATGAAGGCGATATTGCCCATCAGCTTCATTTCAAGTGTATCGAGACGCGAAAGAAGAGCCGCGAACTCGCTCTTTCTCGTATCCTCGTCATGGCGCATAAACGCGTAAAGACCGAGCAAGCCGAGATCCTTGGCAACGTCGTTCACACCCTCAAGGCACTCAAAGAGCAGCTCGGGATCGGACAGTTTTCCTTCGTACTGCGAAAAATCCAGCTTTTCGGCAACAGTGTCATAGGTTTTGTTCCATTCGTCAACGCTTTCAAATATATCCTCAACTCGCCATTTAAGATTAGCGGGTACTACGTCTCTTTCTTTTCCCATTTTTAAATCCTCCGAAATATAGTGCAAATTTTTGACAAAACTGCCAAATCCACTTTTAATTATAACACACTCTTTTTATTTTTTCAAGGGTCAAAAGCAAAAAAAGCGCGCAAACGCAAACTTTTGACATCAAAAAAGTGTCCTTTTTTGAGTTTTTTTAAAAATTCGCTTAACCAAGGCTGAAAATAGAGCAAAGCTATTGACTTGACGGTCTCCTTTGTGGTATAATACAGTATTATTAAAATTTCCGCAAAAAAGCCTCGGCTTTCTTTTGCAAAATCGGAGCAGTTATGAAAAAGAGCTACATTCCCGAGGGATATATACCCGCGCTTGACGCATACGACACTCAGCGCGCCATAGCCTTCATCAAAACCACCTTTCAGGAGGAATTTTCCTCCAGTTTGAACCTCAAAAGAGTTTCCGCGCCCCTTTTCGTTACAGAGGCGTCGGGTCTTAACGATAACCTAAGCGGTGTCGAGCGTCCCGTTTCCTTTGACGTACCTGCCATCGGCGCTGAAGCGCAGGTCGTCCACTCGCTTGCAAAGTGGAAAAGACTTGCTCTCAAGCGATACGGTTTCAGCGTAGGTAACGGTCTTTACACCGACATGAACGCGATCCGCCGCGACGAGGATCTGGACAACATCCACTCGATCTACGTCGACCAGTGGGACTGGGAAAAGATAATCACCAAGGAAAACAGAAACCTCGATTATCTCAAGCTGATCGTTCGCGCAATAGTCCGCGCTATATGCAACACCTGTGACCGTCTCCACGTTCGCTACCCTCAGCTTCGCGCCGAGCTTTGTCCCGAGGTCGCATTTATCACCACGCAAGAGCTTGAGGATATGTATCCCAATCTCACCGCAAGCGAGCGCGAGCATGCGTATCTGCGCGAGCATAAGACCGCGTTTATCATGCAGATCGGCGGCAAGCTGAAGTCGGGCAAGCCCCACGATAGCCGAGCCCCCGACTACGACGACTGGCAGCTTAACGGCGACATCTTTTTCTGGGATGACGTGCTTGGACGCGCCCTTGAAATATCCTCAATGGGAATACGTGTTGACATCGAAGCGCTTGACCGTCAGCTTACTCTGTCGGGATGCGACGATCGCAGAGCGCTTCCCTTCCACCAAATGCTGCTTCGCGACGAGCTGCCCCTTACCATCGGCGGCGGTATCGGTCAGTCGAGACTTTGTATGCTCATGATGGGATGCGCCCATATCGGCGAGGTTCAGTCCAGCATCTGGGACGAGGAGACCGTGCGCGTATGCGAAGAGCATAACGTTCCTCTGCTTTAATTTGAAGATAAACTACAAAAAGGAGAACACCTTCGTCGGGAGTTCTCCTTTTTTTAGCTTTCCCAGCCTTGGAAAAGTGTGAAAAGATATATTCTTAATCGTTTGATTGCGCCGCTATCATTTCAAAAGACGTTTCTGCGGCTTCTCTTGAAATATCACACTCAAGCAGATAAAAAGGAACGCTCTTTGATATAGCATCCATAAGCTCAAGGGTTTTCAGAAATGCCTCGCCGTTTTCGGGAATATAGGCTTGCAGTACAAGCTCCTCCAAGTAATCAGACGGCTTTATTCTTTTTATACTGTTTTGCTTTCCCCGTTTCAAAAGAACGATACCGCCAAGCGGGGCGCTTGTGTTGGTATACCAGCCCTCCTTGCCCGACCATGGGCAGGAATATACGGTCACATCGCCGTCTCTGACCCCCAAAATGGGCTTATCTCCGTTGATAACGGTCACGTCATCTCCAAAATACTTGGTCAAGAGCGCCACATGGGTGGACTTTCCCGTACCCGACGGCGCGGCAAACACGTAGCCTTTGCCAAAAGCCTTTATAGCGGCACCGTGAAAAACAAATCGGTCAAAATTAGGCAGCTGCTCTGATATTTGTCTGTAAAGATATACTTTTTCAGAATATTCGGGTGAGCCGCCCCCCTCGTGTCTGGCGATCTCTCTCTCCACATCCTCGGCAGTTGCCTTTACCGATATATCAACGCTTTCATTATCGGTAAGAAACTCCCGACAAAAATCAAGCGTTTGCCCATACCGCCCTACAAGTCTGACCGTAAGAGAGGCAATATCAATATTAAAATCTATCACTTCGCTCATTAAGCGCTCCTTGAATAAATAAAATCAATAACAATCAAAGAACCGCCACAAACGGCGGCTCTCTATTTTCTGTCAACAAAAGTCAAAACGGCAAAAATCCCATGTCCCAACTATTGTCTTCGTCTTCCGTAGTTTCCTCGTCGGGCTTCTCCGTAGTTTCCTCATCAGGCTTTTCCGTAGTTTCCTCGTTGGGCTTCTCCGTAGTTACCTCGTCGGGCTTCTCGGTGGTTACCTCGTCGGGCTTCTCCGTAGTTACCTCGTCGGATTTTTCGGTAGTTACCTCGTCGGGCTTCTCCGTGGTTACCTCGTCGGATTTTTCGGTAGTTACCTCGTCGGGCTTCTCCGTGGTTTCCTCGTCGGATTTTTCGGTAGTTTCTCCGTCGGTATCACTAACAGAACCGTCCTCGGTGCCGTTTTCTGAGCCGCCTCCGGTTTCACTATCAGTCTCTCCTATACTGTCGGTCGTTTCGTCCTCTTTTGCGGGCGTACAAGAAGACAGCAGGGTGATCGAAAGACATGCCACCAGGATCAACACAAAAAACAAAGCTCTGTTTTTCATAAACACATCTCCAAAAATTATTCTTCCTCGGGGACTTCAACCATGGTGTGTGATTCTCCGTTTTCAAAACCGTCTGCCGCCTCGGTCGTTTCAGATGCGTTTGAATCACTCGCTCCGCCGTCGCCCGTGCCTTCTCCGGTGCCGAGATCTTCAACCTCGTCTCCGTCGCCGCTTCCCTGTACCTGCTGACTCTCGGTGCCTGTGCCTTCGCCATTACCGTTACCCGAAAAGATAGCAACGATTCCCGCGCAAAGAGCGACTGCCAAAGATCCGACTACAACTGTAATAACAAGCGTGACCGCAATTATCAATACCCAATTCTTTTTCATATCTTCCTCCGTATATTGTGGGGATTTGTTTCTACTCAATCATTATATCACACAGTCAGAGAGTTTGTCAAGTGTTATTTATTGAATTAATAATTATATGACATTCCTGTTTTTATCTTCTGTCAGTGACTAACGAGCTACCGCTTGGGAATAATCACAAAAGAAGCAAAAACACACAAGGAGAGAAACCGAAATGACAGAAAAGAGCCGCCGCGATCAGAAAAAAAGTCTCACGGAGGACATAAAGACAAGACCCCTTCTCGATCTTACGAGAACTATCGCAAAGGACGCATTCAAGTTCCGAACCATGCCATGGGACGCTATACCCTCAATCGCAGCCTATATCAACCGCAACGGGAACAAGCTCCCCTATGATGAATATGACGAGATAGCAGAGAACGTGTGGGTACACGTCTCGGCATATCTGTCTCCCAGCGCAAAGATAGAGCCGCCCGCCATTATCTGCGGCGGAGCGAAACTTTGCCACCATTCCCACGTCCAAGGCTCTCTGATTGGCGCTTTTGCCGTGGTGGGAGAGCTTTCGACGGTCAGAAACAGTATCATGTTCGACCGCTCCAAGCTTTGCGGACAGAATACGCTTTATTCGTCTATCCTCGGATACGAGGCATTACTCGGCAACGGAAGCATCGCCGCCGACACGCGGCTTGACGGTCTCAACGTCACGGTAAATATGCCCGAGGGACTTTATCTCACGGGCAAGGGACATCTCGGCGCAATAATCTGCGACGGAGTCAAGGTAGGTTCTGCTTGCGTTTTGAATCCCGGAACCGTAATTGACGGCGGCGCGATAGTCTATCCCCTGACCTCGGTTTCGGGGTACGTTTATCCCTACTCAACGGTAAGATAAAAAAACAAATCAAAAAAATCGGCAGAGTTTTCTGCCGATTTTTGGTTGTTTTTTGTCAAAAGCCTATTAGTTTATGAATTTCTTAACCCCTTAGGGTAATGATTTTTGCACACTCCCTGACTGATCTTTCCGCCGCCCAGAGCGCAGCCGTCAACAAGCACCGCCGCCCAGCCGTCGGGCTTTTCGCAAAACGCCGTTTTACCGTCGACAGCTATTTCCATACCTTTCAGATAATCGGCAGTCTCGGGTGAGCGAGACGCAAGCTCGACACGTCTCAAAAATTCGGTTCCGAAGGCTGAAAAAAGCTGATGATGAGGAATAAAGCGCTTTCCGTTGATCTCCCCAACGCAAACACCCACGGCAAAAACTCCGTATTTCGGGAGCGATATATCGGGCTTCAGATACGCGCGAGTTCCCAAGACCGCAAGCTCATATTTTACTCCGCCATCAAAGTCCTCGCGGAGATTTTCCTTCAAAAATTCTCGCGCCGCCGACAAAAGCTCGGCTTCCTCACGAGAGGTCTTCTCATGGGCGTTTCTTTTCTTTTTGTCCTTGCGTGAGGGCGCGTCAGTGTCATCTGCTCCGTCGCTTTGCGCTCTTTCAAGCACCGCTATAAACTGCCCCTCTCCCTTTGAGACATGGGGATAGAAGCGGCGCGTTTTCGTCATATCGTAACGGCAACCCTCAAAGCAGATGCCGTCGGCGGTGATTTTTTTCAAGCCGTCCTCGACCTCGGCAAGCGAAAAATCGGGGTGCGTATCCAAAAACCATTCTACGTTCATCTCGTTTTCTTCACGAGAAAAGGTGCAGGTGGAATAAATCAGCCTCCCCCCACCCGACACGCATTTTGCCACGTTTTCGAGTATTTCTCTCTGCCTTTCGGCGCACATTTTGACGTTTTCAAGGCTCCACTCCCCCACCGCAAGCTCATTCTTGCGGAACATTCCCTCACCGGAGCAAGGGGCGTCGCAAAGCACGACGTCAAATTTTTCGGGGTAGGCTTCGGCGAGAACGGCGGTGTCAAGATTGACCACAATGGTATTTCTGCACCCCATTCTCTCTACGTTGCTCTGCAATATTCTGCAACGCTTCGCTTCGTATTCGTTGGCAACAACTATACCGCCCTCTCCCGCAAACGCCGCGAGCTGCGTCGTCTTTCCACCGGGTGCCGAGCAGGAGTCAAGTATTTTTGCGCCCTTGGCGATCTTGACGGCATGTACCGTCGCCATGGCGGAGGGGTCCTGCATATATATCATTCCCGCATGGTGACAAGGAAGCGATCCGGGATACGGCTCGTCGGTATAAAACGCGCCCGCGGGAAAATCCGCCTTTTTTCTTTGGATGTCGGGGTCGGCGGCTTCAAAAGCTTCACTTGAGAGCTTTATTTCGTTAACTCTGAACGCTCTTACAGAGTTGCCGCTCTCTATCTCCGAGAAAAACGCTTCGCTTTCCTCGCGGAGCAACGATCTCATTCTTTCTTTAAATTCAATGGGAAGCATTTTAAACCTCGTTCTCCGAAAGCAGTTCAAATATATGATCCTTCAACCGATCGGCGCTGTCCGCAAAGCAATATCCGCCGCTCTCCTCCAGCACGTTTCTGTCGCGGAATCCCCACGTAACACAGACACAAGGCAGATCCGCATTCTTTGCCGTCAGAACATCGACCTCGGAGTCTCCCACGAACACGGCTCTGTCGCATCCCACGCTGTCCATAGCGTATTTGACGGGATCGGCAGAGGGCTTGCGATCGATATCTTCACGGTCTCCCAACGCAAAGTCAACAAGCTCTCCGAAATATTCGCGACAAAGCGCCTTTACCGCTACGTCAGGCTTGTTTGACACCACCACCGTCGCGACCCCGTTCCTTTGAAGCTCGTCCAAAAGCGCTGTAACGCCCTTGTAAGGCTTGGTTTCTATGCGCGAATGGGCATTGTAGTACTCCATATATTCTCGGAGATATTCCGACAAAATATCCTCGTCCACTCCTTCGGGCAGGGAGCATTTTATAAGATATTTGGCTCCGTTCCCGAGAAAATCTCTGATCTCCGATCTTGTGCGCTCGGGATATTCGTGCATCTTCAAAATATAATTTACGGCACCCGTAAGATCGTCAAGGGTGTCAAGCAACGTACCGTCAAGATCAAAAATAACCGCTTTTTTGCTCATTTTAATCTCCTAAATTCGTAATTACCTTTAATTTTATACCAAAAACTAATCTTTGTCAATATAGCTTTACAAAAAACAGGGATTTTAGTCAGGCCGTCATCAAAATTCGACACAAGCCGTAACCCCATGTCGGTGAACACAATATAATGATAATGGGATAGACCCAAATTTTATCCGGAGAACTGTTTATGAATAATATATATAAGCTTTGCGACTTAAAGGTGGGCGAGTGCGCCAGGATCGTTTGCGTCTCACCCGAAAGTCATATAAAAAGACGGCTTTGCGACATCGGACTCATTGAGGAAACACCCGTCCGTTGCGTAGCTCAAAGTCCCTGCCGAGACATGAAGGCGTATCTTATCCGAGGCGCGGTGGTGGCGATAAGAAATCTTGACAGTAAAGAGATCAAGATCAGAAAAGAGGTCGGCGAGCATGGGACTTACTAACAATTCCACAGGCGCGGCATTGGCAAAAAAAGGCTCAAAGCAAAAAGCCTACACCTATCACAAGATCGCTATTGCGGGCAACCCCAACGTAGGGAAAAGCACTCTTTTCAACGCTCTCACGGGCATGAATCAGCACACGGGCAACTGGCCCGGCAAGACGGTAGGATTTGCGGAGGGCATTTGCCACTTTGGAGATAAGACCTGCGTTGCGGTGGACGTACCGGGTACATATTCTCTTATCACAAGCTCACCCGAGGAGGAGATAGCCAAAAGCATGATCCTCTCCGATGAGACCAACGCGGTGATAGTCGTATGCGACGCCACCTGTCTTGAAAGAAACCTTGTGCTTGCGCTTCAGATAATCGAGCTTGGAAAGCCGACCTTGATATGCGTCAATCTTCTGGACGAGGCGAAGCGCAAGGGTATACGAATAGATCTAAACCTGCTTTCCGACCGCCTCGGAGTTCCCGTGGCAGGAGCGATAGCAAGAAAGAAAAACGGACTAAAGGATCTGTCTGCCGCCACAGAGGAGCTTTTGAGCGGAAAACACGAAAGGAAAGAGCCTCAAACGAGGATTGACAATGCCGAGGACTATGTAAAAATGGCAGAGGAGATCTGTATTGGGGTCTCTGTTTCCGACAGAGCCGACGCCCACAGTCTTGACCGCACTCTTGACCGACTTTTCACAGGCAAAAAAACGGCGTATCCTATAATGATAGCCCTTTTGCTATTTGTGTTCTGGCTGACTATCGTTGGCGCTAACTACCCGTCGGAGCTTTTGTCAAAGTCACTTTTCTTCATAGGCGACAAGCTTGGAGAGGGCTTAGACCATATAGGACTGCCGCCATTTTTTCGAGGACTTTTCATAGACGGAGCATACAGAACACTCGCCTGGATAGTTGCGGTAATGCTCCCTCCGATGGCGATCTTCTTCCCGTTGTTCACACTGCTTGAGGACTCGGGGTATTTGCCGAGAGTTGCCTTTAATCTCGACAAGCCATTCTGCAAATGCCGAAGCTGCGGAAAGCAGGCTCTGACTATGTGTATGGGCTTTGGTTGCAACGCCGCGGGTGTTGTGGGTTGCCGAATAATCGACTCGCCCCGCGAGCAAATGATCGCCATACTCACCAACAGTCTGGTTCCCTGCAACGGCAGATTTCCTCTGCTGATCGCAATTATCACAATGTTTTTCATAGGCTCGGCGGGTAGCATCGGCGCGTCGTTTGCATCGGCAGCGCTGCTTACCACTCTGATCCTGCTTTGCGTGGCGGCGACCTTGGCGGTGTCAAGTCTGCTATCTGTTACTGTACTCAAAGGAAAGCCCTCGGCTTTTACCCTTGAGCTTCCTCCCTACCGCCCTCCGCAAATCGGCAGAGTCATCGTCCGCTCGGTATTTGACCGAACCGTCTTCGTGCTTGGGAGAGCCATCATCTCCGCCATCCCTGCGGGGATCATACTCTGGCTTATGGCAAATCTCAGGATCGACGGCATCACTCTCCTCGCCCACGCTTCGCGTTTTTTGGATCCTTTCGCCTCTCTTTTAGGACTTGACGGCGTTATTCTTATCGCATTTATTCTGGGATTCCCCGCCAACGAGATCGTAATTCCCATAATCATAATGGCATACGCTTCAAAGGGGACTCTCACCGACTATTCAAGTCTCGGCGAGCTGAAGGATCTGTTCGTAGCCAACGGTTGGACGGCGACCACGGCTATCTGCACAATGCTTTTTTCTCTTTTTCACTGGCCCTGCGCCACTACGCTTCTGACCGTAAAAAAAGAGACCGCAAGCATCAAATGGATACTTGCGGCGGCTATAATTCCCACCCTTCTCGGTATTATTCTTTGTATGGCGGTCAATTTTTTCAGTAAACTATTTTAAACAGAAAATCGGAGACAGTTGCCGTACGTCTCCGATTTTTATTTGTTATTTCTGTCTGTAATATACCGAACCGCAAGATTCAACACTCTCTTATCATTGTCGTGAGCCAAAAGCTCCTCCGCCTGCTCCAAGGGGATCCAATCCACCTCTGCTATCTCACCGGGACGGGGCTTGATCTCGGTCTGTCTGGTAAAGGCGAGGAAATAGACGACTTCTTTTTTTACTCCCGCCTTCGGTCTGTAATATACAGGCTGACGGAACTTTTCGTTAATATGTATTTTTACCGAGGTCTCCTCAAGAACCTCTCTCTCGGCGGTCTTGATCTCGGTCTCACCTACCTCCACGTGTCCCTTGGGAAAGGAGTGGTGTCCTTGGGAGGAGTGCTTTATCATAAGCACATATCTTTGCAGAACTCCGTCGTGTCTTTCATTGCGAAAAACTACCGCGCCGCAGGATTTTTCATAAGTCATCTTCTCACCTCCTTGGCAAAAAACGATCAGAATTTAAAAATGCAAAGCGCAGGGCGTTTCGATCACATCGTGGATCTTGAGGCGCCCTGCACTTGTAAAATAGATTTTTTACGCGGGGATTAATAAATTATTCGGGTTTAATCTCTTCCATAATGAAGGCTTCGAGAATATCGCCCTCCTTGATGTCGTTGAACTTTTCAAGACCAACACCGCACTCGTAGCCCTGAGCTACCTCCTTGGCGTCGTCCTTGAATCTCTTAAGAGACGAGATCTTATCCTCGAAGATAACTATACCGTCGCGTACTACGCGGATCTGCGCGTTTCTCGAGATCTTACCGTCAAGTATATAAGAGCCTGCGATGGTACCGACACCGGGAACGTGGATGGTCTGACGAACCTCCGCGTGACCAAGCAGATTTTCTCTGAACTTGGGAGCGAGCATACCCTTCATTGCCGCCTCGATCTCCTCAAGGCACTGATAAATGACACGGTAGGTTCGAACATCTACTCCCTGTCTCTCAGCAGAGTCGATAGCCGCCTTATCGGGACGGACGTTAAAGCCTACGATAATTGCATTGGATGCCGCCGCAAACATAACGTCGTTCTCGGTGATACCGCCGACCGCACTATGAATTACGTTGACTCTGACCTCCTCATTGGTAAGCTTCATAAGAGAAGCCTTGACCGCCTCGGCAGAGCCTACCACGTCTGCCTTAACTATGATGTTAAGATCCTTGATCCCCTCGCTGATCTGAGCAAACAGATCGTTAAGGTTAGCTCTGGCATTTGCCTTGAAGCTTTCTTCCTTAGCTCTGTCTTTTCTCTGGTCAGCAAGCTCTCTTGCCATTCTTTCGTCCTCAACCGCCGCGAACTCGTCACCTGCGGTGGGAACCTCGGCAAGACCGATGATCTCAACGGGAACAGAGGGACCTGCCGCCTTCATCTGCTTTCCGTTGTGGTCGGTCATAGCTCTGACACGTCCTACTGACGTACCTGCAATAACTATGTCGCCGCTTCTGAGAGTACCGTTCTGTACGAGGACGGTAGCAACGGGACCGCGTCCCTTATCAAGCTTCGCCTCGATAACCAGACCCTTCGCGCGGCGGTTGGGATTAGCCTTAAGCTCCTTGACCTCTGCAACGAGAAGGACGTTCTCAAGAAGATCCTCGATACCCATTCTCGTAAGCGCGGACACGGGAACGCAGATAACATCGCCGCCCCACTCCTCGGGAACGAGATCGTATTTGGTAAGCTCCTGCTTGACCGCGTCGGGGTTAGCAGTGGGCTTATCCATCTTATTGATAGCAACTATAATATCAACTCCCGCAGCCTTTGCGTGGTTGATCGCCTCAACGGTCTGGGGCATGATACCGTCGTCCGCCGCAACAACGAGGATGGCGATATCGGTAGACTGCGCGCCTCTTGCACGCATAGCGGTAAACGCCTCGTGACCGGGGGTGTCGAGGAAGGTAATATCCTGTCCGTTGATCTTAACTCTGTAAGCGCCGATGTGCTGGGTGATACCGCCTGCCTCACCGGTTGTAACGTTGGTATGTCTGATAGCGTCGAGAAGCGAGGTCTTACCGTGGTCAACGTGACCCATTACGCATACGACGGGAGCGCGTCCTTCAAGCTGCTCCTCGGTATCCTCTGTCTCATCAAAGAGTTTTTCTTCGATAGTAACGACAACCGCCTTTTCGGGTTCCGCGCCGCACTCGACCGCAACGAGAGCCGCGGTGTCGAAGTCGATGGTCTGGTTTGCCGTCGCCATAGCGCCCAGAAGCATAAGCTTCTTGATGACCTCGGCAACGGTGACCTTAAGCATAGCCGCAAGGTCGCTGACCATGATCTCCTCGGGTATCTGTACCTTCAAGGGACCCTTGATGATGGTAACGGGCTGCTTGGGTTCGTTCTTGCCGCCCTTCTTGCCGTTCTTACCCTTATTGTTCCAGCCACCCTCCTGTCGGGTCTGGTTCTGCTGCTTCTTGAGCTTTTGGTTGTTTCCGTTGCGAAGGTCTCTCTCGTTCTCGGAAACAAAGGTGTCGAGCTTCTCGTCGTATTTTGAAAGGTCTACGTTTGAGGAACGGATATCGACCGTCTTTGCCGCGCCCTTCTTATTAGTTCCGTCTCCGCCCTTGGGAGTTTGTGCGCGCACGATCGCCTGGGGTTGGAACTTTTCCCTCGGTGCGGAGGGGATATAATCGTCCTTATCCATTCCCATGCCGCCTCTGTTATTGAATTGAGGCTTCTGCTGTCTGCGGTCGTCCTTTTTCTGGGGATTTGACTGTCTGTCGAAATTAGGCGCACCCATGCGGGAGAAACGGTCCTGCGCCTGACCGCTCCGGTTCTGTCCGCCCTGAGGTTTCTGGAATCCACCGTTCTGACCTCCGAACGCGGGTCTATCCTGACGAGAAGTTCTCTCGTCGGGTCTCCTTGTATTGTTTTCAGGCTTTTTACTATCTTTATCTTGAGCCGCTCTCTGCATCGCCTTTTCTCTCGCAGCTCTCTCAATAGCAGCCGCGCGAGCGATAGCCTCGGCTCTATCCACCTTGGGTTGAGTCTTTATCTGGGGCGCTACAGGCTCGGGCTTAGCCTCTGCAACCTTCTTCTGTTCTTTATTGGCTTCGGGAGCCGCCTTGGCAGAGACAGACTCCTTGTTCTCGGATATGGGTGCAGCTTTAGATGCCGCAGGCTTCTTCTCGGTCTCTGCGGGCTTTTCTGCCTTTTTATCGAGCTTATTTTCGGTTTTTTTCTCGACTTTGGGCGTTTCTGCCGCACTATCGGCAGGAGCAGACTTCACCTCGGGGTCCTTCTCTGAGGCAGGCGCTGCTGCGGGAGCAGGCTTCTTCTCCAGCTTTGAGGGAATGAAGGTCACTCCGTCTATATAGTCGTCGATGCCCTCTATCTGATGAGCCGCCGTAACGGTGTCAAAAAGGACGTCGAATTCATGAGGCTCAAGGGATTTTTGAGTTTTAAGCTCGATTCCCTTTCCCGCCATGATGTCAACGATATCCTTACTCTTAAGACCTAAGTCTTTTGCAAGTTGATTTGCTTTGATCTGAGGTTTTACTGCCATAAATTATACCCATACCTTTCCGGTTTAGTGCATATCAGCTCTCGTTAAGCTTTCCAAGTATCGCGCGGCAAAAATTCGGGTCCGCTATCGCAACCGCGGCCGTCGCTCTCTTTCCCACGGCCTTGCCCAAGGCCTCGCAATCAGACGCGAGCTTTATATGCTTCACATTATAGTATATACATTTGTCTCTAATTTTTTTATGAGTGTTTTCCGAGGTGTCGGCGCCTTCAAGAACGATCAGATCGATCTCACAGGCATCTCTGCCCTTCTTTTCACTTTGCCGACGCAGATGCTCGCACACCATATCCGTGCCGATAACGGCTTTTCCTGCCTTCCGACACATTCCGATCATTCCGAGAAGCTTCTTTTCGTCGGTCATATCAAGACTCCGCCTCCGAAATGCTTTTCTCCATTTCGTCGTATATCTCCTCGGGGATCTTATATTCAAGAATGTTTTCTATTCTCTTTGATTTTCTTGCCTTTACAAAGCATGATCTTTTAGGGCAAACGTATGCGCCTCTGCCCGATTTTTTACCGACGAGGTCAAGAGTTATCTCTCCCTCGGGCGTTCTCAGGACTCTGATCATTTCCTTCTTAGGCTTATGCTCGTTGCATCCCAGACACTGACGCATTGGGATCTTACGAGGCTTTTGATTATTGTTTTCCATAAATTCAATAATTAACGACCGCTCTTACATTACGGGAGAGTTCTTTTCAAGACCCTCTGCGTTAATGTCGATCTTAACACCCGTCAGCTTTACTGCAAGGCGCACGTTCTGTCCCTTACCGCCGATAGCAAGCGAGAGCTGATCGGGAGCAACGGTAACGCGGCACATTCTCTCGCTCTCCATCTCTGCGGAGATAACGGTCGCGGGAGAGAGCGCGCTTGCGACGTACTCCTCTATATCCTCGCTGTACTTGATAAGCTGGATCTTTTCGCCGCAAAGCTCGTCGAGAATGCTCTCGATTCTCATTCCGTGAGTACCGATACAAGCGCCGACCGCGTCAACGCTCTCGTCTCTGGAATATACCGCTACCTTGGTGGTAGAGCCTGCGTCACGGGCAACGCCCTTGATGACTACGATGCCGTCCGCGATCTCGGGGATCTCAAGCTCAAACATACGTCTGATAAATCCGGGATGCACTCTTGAAAGGGTTACGACAGGACCGCGAAGCTCCTTGTTTACTTCCTGAATAAATACCTTTATCTTGTCTCCGACCTCAAAATATTCGCCGGGGATCTGCTCGTTTTTGAGGAGCGTAGCGTAGCCTGTTCCGGTATCGAGCAAGACGTTTCCGGTCTCATAATCGATCTTCTGAACGGTGGCGGTAATGATCTCCTCGCGCTTGGACTCGTAAGCCTCCTGCATAGCTCTATGCTCGCCCTCTCTGATACCCTGAATGATAACAGACTTTGCCGCAGCTGCGCTGAGACGGCGGAAGTTTTTGGTCTTGACCTCGAACTCAACGGTACCACCGAGAACGTTTCTCTTGCTTATTGCCTTTGCATCTGCCAGAGAGATCTGGATAGCGGGATCCTCTACCACCTCAACGACCTCCTTCTGCTGGTAGACCTTTACGTCTTCCTTGGCAGGGTCGATGTTAACTCTGACGTTTGTGTTGTTTCCGTATTCCTTTTTAAACGCGGATACAAGCGCCGCCTCGATCTTTTCGATCATGTAAGCCTGGGGGATACCCTTTTCCGCTTCAAGAAGTCGAAGCGCTGCAAAAAACTCTTTGTTCATTGATCAATATATCCTTTCAATCATTTAAGAAACTAAAAAATTACGAATTTCCAAAATCAAAATACGTGGCGATCTTGGCGATCTCCTCGGGACCAAACGCCGTCCTTTCAGCGCCCGCCTCGATAACGATATTTCCGTCGTCGTCATAGCCGCAAAGCACTCCGCGAAAAGCCTTGGATCCGTTTTTGGGCGCGTAAAGCTTGACTTCAACGTCCCAGCCCTCACAGGCGTCGATATGCTCGGGTGTTTTAAGCTCGCGCTCGATACCGGGGGAGGACACCTCAAGAATGTACGCCTCGCTTATAGGATCCGCCTCATCAAGAACAGGATCTATGGCGCGATGAAATTTCTCGCAATCCTCGATAGTGATGCCGTCCTCGTTGTCGATAGTTATTCTCAGGTATTTATCGGCTCCCTCCTTGACGAATTCCACGTCCCAAAGCCAATAGCCCATCTGATCAGCCATAGGCGCGATCAGCTCCTTAACGGTAGAAGCTATATTCTTATTTCCGTTGTTTTTCATAAAAAATCGGACTCCTCTCTTGCCGCGGCGTTCCAAACAAATACCGACAAAATTTAAGAGTGGATCCTTGAACCCACTCCAGCTTACATTATACACTATACGAATTATATCACATTTTTTTCACGATTGCAATACTTTTTTGAAATTTTCTTCATTTTTTTCGTTTTTTGTTCAAAAGATCAGTTTTTTATTGCCCCGAGCCTTTTTTATTGTGCGGTTCAGTCAATTTTTACACATATTAAATTCTTTATAAATAAATAAAAATTTGCAAATAGTATTTACAAAATGGGCGATGTGTGATATAATGTTATAATGTAGTATTATGGAAAGTGTTTCCACGCGAACCATGTTGTTTTATTTTCAAGAAAGGAGGAGCATTATGAGCATCAAGGACAGAAACGAATACGCCGAGTTAAACAAAAATAGAAACCTTGGCTACGCGGAGCAAAGCTCAAACGACACTCTGCCCCTGCGGATCGCGCTTATTCTCGCGCTAACAGTTTTTCTGACCTCTCTGACCTTCTCCTTTACCGTCGCGGGACTTACCAACGCCGCCATAGCAATATCATGGGGTGCGTGCGTGCTTTGCGCCATAGTTATGTTTATGACCTCAAAAAGATTTTCCCACGCGGTTTGGAAAACGATAGCTCTGTCGCTCACTCTTTCGCTTTTCGGTTACCCGATCATCCCCGCTCTGCTTTTCGGAAGTATAATTTCTGTGGGCGCGGTCTCGGCACTGATCTGCTCCGCGAGCAAGCAGAGAGCGTTGATCCCAATACTGCTCCCCGTAATATCCTACGCGGTATCGTTGGCGGTAACCTCTGATCCTCTGCTCTCTCTGGCGGCCCTGATCATTTATCTGCCCGCGCTTCCTCTGGGTCTTACATCAAGACGGGGTGTGAGTATGACTTCATCCGTGCTTTCCTGCGCCGCTGTCATTTTCGGAATATCGGCAGGACTTGCCGCTTTGATCCTATACGCTTCCTACGGCAGTGTGTCGGTCGGTGCGGCAAACGCTCTGATCGACGATTTCACCGCGCTTTTCATACATTATTCCGAGCAGAGCTTCGCTCAAATTGGTTACGTAGAGTTTGACGAGGCTATGCGAAAGGCTCTGATCCTCTCGATAGACGCTTACGTAAACGCCGCCGTGGGCATAACTATGGCAATTTGCGCCTGCTCGGCTTACGCTGCGCTGGGGCTTCAGCACAATCTGTTTTCAGCCTACGGACTCGACGCATACCTTTCACCCAAGGCAACGACCCTCACGGTAAGCGTAGCCGCCTCGGCTATCTTTGCCGTAGCTCACGTTATGTCATTCGCCGTCGATTCCACCAACCGTCTTTCGGTAGCCGCGACGGTCTGCGCCAACCTGTGCATTGCCCTCGCGCCCGGACTTGCGATAATGGGTATTCAAGCCATCAAGGCTCTGCCCCGCCGTCTCGGAGTAAAGGGCGTTCTTATCTCGATAGCCATTGTGGCGGCCGTTATCTTTCTGTTTGCCGCCTCACCCCTGCTTTTACCTTTGGTCGGTGCCATCTACGTTATAATGGGAGCAATTGACCTGTGGGCAAAGGACTTTTACGGAAAAGGAGAAAGTCAATGAGTATCAAATCACCTTCACGCAATAAAAACACCGCTCAGAACCGCCGCATGTCGAGATTCAGCGTCGATCTCACCTTCCCCATGATCTTCTGCGTTGCCGAGGCAATATTGCTTCTCGGACTTCTTGCGGCTCTTGAACAGATCGTCAGATTTGAGCAGAACGAGATCGCGTGGTTGACGGTGCTTCTCACGTTCTTGGCAATATATCTGGTAAGCGCAGGATTCGTATGCGTATTCTATCTTGTCAGGTCTTTCAAGGCAAAAAAGGCGCGTGAGGAAGAAAGACAGATAGAGACCGAGATATACGATATATTCCGCTACGTCATAGATTTCCCCTACGCTATCATCGACCGTGACGGGAAGGTCAAGGTAATGAACGGCGCGCTTCAGGATATTCTCGGATACAAAAAAGCGGTCAGCGGAATTTCTCTCTCGACGTTCTGCTCGGTTCCTATGCAGGTAATAGCCGCTAACGCCAAAAATAAAAGCTCGTATATCAATGAAACCATCTGCGATCTTCCGGGCGACTCGGCTATAGAGCAGATCGCCGTCACCCGTCTTTCCGACGGTAGAAGATACGAGGTAGTTCCCTACGTATTCAAGGTCAGAGGCGAAAACTATTTCTTCGCGGTCTTCAAGGACACCGAGGACTATCTGTCCGTCCTTGAAAGAGAGGAGAGCGAGGGAACAGTAGTAGCATACATCATTCTCGACAACCTCAAAGAGCTTACTCAGTACGTAAGAGCCGATTACCGTCTCGCTTCCACCGAGGCAGAGAATATAATCAAATCCTGGGTCGCGGAAATGAACGGATTTATACGCGAATACGAGAACGACAAGTACGTTGCCGTATTTGCTAAAAAGGAGCTTGACAAGCAGATGCTCCGAGATTTTGACATTCAAAGAAAGATAATGTCGCTTAAAATAGGAGACAACAGCTTCCCCGTTACCGTATCCATGGGAATAGCGTCTATACAAGGCACTCTTATGGAAAAGGAAAAGGCGGCATACGACGCTCTGAACATCGCCATTCAGCGAGGAGGAAACCAGGTAGCTATAAGACGCGAGGACCTGAACGGATACGCCTTCTTCGGCGGCACCCACAAGACTATGGAGAACAACACGTCCATCGTATCCAGAGTCAGCGGCGAGATACTTGAAAAGCAGATCTCCGAGGCATCGGGAGTGCTTATCATGGGACACGCAAACCCCGACTTCGACTCTATCGGCTCTTGCGTAGGTATGGCAAGATTCGCGATGTCCGTCATAGAACGCGCTCACGCCGACAAGGATCCCGACGACCGCCCCAAGGTAAACGTCGTCATCAACAAAAACGTGGATTCCTTCAAGACCTGCTACGCTCAGCTTGAGCCTCTAGGCATTTACGAAAACGTATTCATCAGCGGCGAGGACGCAAGAGACCTCGTTACGGGAGATACGGTTCTTATTATTTGCGACGTTAACAATCCCTTTATCTTTGAGTCGGGCGAGCTTGCAAAGACTGTTTCAAGGATAGCGGTTCTTGACCACCACCGTCTTGCCGCCGCGCTTCCCTTTGACCCATTCCTCCAGTATATAGAAGCAACAAAATCCTCCGCCAGCGAAATTGTAGCAGAGATACTTTTCAGAAGCAGCTACGCAGATCAGCTTCACAAGGAGGAGGCAGAGGTGCTGCTCTCAGGCATTATGCTTGACACCAACAATTACACAAGAAACGCAGGCGCCCAGACCTTTGAGATAACCCACTATCTCTACACACGCGGCGCGCACACGGGTGTTGTCCGCGAGTTCTTCAATGAAAGCATTGACGAGCTGATGCTCACGGGCGAATTTGAGTCCAAGGCGCGCATCTATCGCGATTCTATCGCTATCACCTGGATGGCACTCGACCGTCCCTCGACCCCCGAGGACAGAATAATCGCCTCCAAGGTCGCGGACAAGCTCCTTAACATAAAGGGAGTCGAAGCTTCCTTTGCTCTCGTGCGTATGGACAACGACGTAGTTATCTCGGGACGAAGCAAGGGTGGTATAAACGTACAGCTCATTCTCGAAAGACTTAAAGGCGGCGGTCACTTTGACATCGCTGGCGCTCAGGTACGTAACGCAAGCCTTACCAAGACCTTTGAGATGCTTAAGGACGCCATAGACGATTATTTCGAATACGATCACAAACAAAAATCATAACGCAAAAACCATAAGACAGAGGAGAATTTATTATGAAGGTATTACTTTTAGCTGACGTTAAGGGTCAGGGCAAAAAAGATCAGATAGTTGAGGTATCCGACGGATACGCGCGCAATTTCCTTTTCCCCAAGAAACTTGCCGTTGTCGCTGATGCAAAGGTCATGAGCGAGGCGAGAAGCAAGGAGGAGGCAAAGCAGTTCCGCCTAAAAGAGGAAAAGGCTGCCGCAAAGGCGCTGGCGGAAAAGATCATGGCGCTTACCGTTAAGATCACCGTTTCCTCAGGCGGTGACGGACGTCTCTACGGATCTGTCACTTCCAAGGATATTTCCGAGGCGCTTTCTTCGCAGCACAAGATAGATATTGACAAGAGAAAACTTGTCCTCTCAGAAAACATCAAGGCTTACGGCACTTACAATATTGAGGTCAAGGTATATCCCGAGGTCAGCGCGACCTTAAAAGTCGTCGTCACCGACAAATAACGACAAACCCACTACCAAGGCAAATTAAATTTTAATTGGAGAAAAAAATGGCTGAAGATATTATCAGAAAGCTGCCCTTCTCCGCCATTGCGGAGCAATCACTGCTCGGCTCGATCCTTATCGACCCGCAGTCTATAAATCTTGTCGCCGACACTATATCATCGGACGACTTCTATCTTGAGGAGCATAAGCAGATATATCTTGCTATGCACGGGCTTTTCGTCACTAACAGTCAGATAGATATAGTAACTCTTATCGACGAGCTTGTCAAAAAGGGCATTTACTCAAAATCGGGCGGCGAGGAATATATAAAGGTCATCGCGCAGACCGTCCCCAACGCTCTCAACGTCAAGGACTACGCAAAAATAGTCAAGGACAAGAGCATACTCCGTCAGCTTATCAGCATGTGCGGCGAGGTATCCGACGCGGCGTATTCCGAGCAGGACGAGGTCGCGGGAATACTTGAATCGGCTCAAAGCAAGCTGTATTCAATAACCCAAGGACGCGAGACCAAGAATTTCCGTCATATCCGCGAGGTACTTACCGACGTATACGCTCATCTTAACGCTATGCGTACCGACCCCGAAGCTTCGGCGGGAACGTCTACCGGCTTCCGCTCTCTTGACCGAGTTCTGGCAGGAATGGGCAACTCCGACCTGGTTATCGTCGGAGCGCGTCCCGGTATGGGTAAGACCTCATTCTGTCTTAATATAGGAACAAACGTGGCAAAGCAGACCAAGAAGGCTGTCGCGATCTTCTCTCTTGAGATGTCGGCAGAGCAGCTTGTCAGCCGTGTCATTTCCAGCGAGGCTCTGATCGATAGCTACGCTCTGCGTACGGGTGAACTGAAGCCCGAGGAATGGGGACACATCGCTCAGGCGGCGTCGGCTCTTTCGGGATGCGATATTCTTATCGACGACACCCCCGGAATCTCGGTCACGAAGATGAAGGCAAAGCTTCGTCGTGTAGACAACCTCGGTCTGGTGGTCATAGACTATCTCCAGCTTATGCAGTCTGACAAAAAGATCGAAAACAGAACCCAAGAGGTCTCCGAGATCTCGCGTTCTCTGAAGATACTGGCAAAGGAATTGAACGTTCCGGTTATCTGTTGCTCTCAGCTCTCCCGTGGAACCGAGGCAGGCACCAACAAGCGTCCTATGCTCTCGCACCTGCGTGAGTCGGGATCTATCGAGCAGGACGCGGACGTTATCATCTTCCTCTACCGTGACGAATATTACAAAAACGCCGAGGGCGGCGACAGCGTTGCCCCCGACACCGAGCAGAACGTGGCGGAAATTATTGTAGCAAAGAACCGTCACGGCTCAACCGACACCGTCAAGGTCGGCTGGACGGGACGCTACACCAAGTTCCGCGAGCTGGTCAACGAATCGGATATGCCCCAGTAACAGTCATACATTTATTACCATCAATTAAAGTATCGGAGATCATTTATGATCGAAAAATTACCGAGTTTTTTTAAAGATCCCCACGTTTTGGCGGGAACATGCGAAAACGAGGGAGTGCTTGTGGCGCTTTCGGGCGGAGCGGATTCGTCTGCTCTTCTGCATCTGCTATGCAGGCTCAGAGAAAAACGGAGCTTCCCCCTTTACGCCGCTCACATCAATCACAACATCCGCACCGAGCTATACGGCAACGAGGCGGCGAGGGATGAAGACTTTTGCAAAGAGCTTTGCCGTGAGCTGGGCGTTGAGCTTTTCGTACACAGCGCAAACGTGCCGACAGTGGCGGAGAGCGAGGGCAAAAGCCTTGAGACCGCCGCAAGGGACGTGCGATACGAGTTTTTTGCAAGCATTATGAAGCAGAAGGGCATCAAAATTCTCGCCACCGCTCACAACGCCGACGACAATTTTGAGACTCAGCTCTTTAATCTCTGCCGCGGATGCGGCATCGAGGGAATATGCGGTATTCCCGAAACGCGATTTCTTGACGGCGAGGGTGAACGTATTGCCGTACGCCCCATTTTATCTGCCACGAAGCAAGAGATTCTTGAGCTTTGCGCCGCGAGGGAGATCAAATACGTCACCGACAGTACAAATTTTGAGGACGACTGCACAAGAAACAAGCTAAGGCTAAACATAATCCCACAATTAAAAGAGATTTTCGGAACTCCCGAAAAGTCGGGCGCAAGATTGGCGACCTCCGCTAAAGAGGACTCGGATTTCATTCTTTCCGAGGCGGCTCGGTTTATGAGCGAGTGCGACGGCGGCATCAGTCAAAGCAAACTTTGCACTCTTCATCCGTCGGTAGCAAAAAGAGCGATAAGGATAGGCTATGAGCGATCCTTTTCGGCAAGCCTTGAACGCGTCCACATCGAGGACGTGCTTCGATTCGCAGCAACCGACAAAAACGGCTCGATCTCTCTGCCTCACGACACACTCGCAGTGTTTGAGGATGGCATCCTGACCTTCCGCTCCGATGTCGTCGAGGAAAAAGCCGTGGAAAGCTACAAGATCGCTCTTTTAGAGGGCTTCAATCCCATAGACGGCACTAATTTTGCGGTCTGCGTTACGAAAAACGGCTCCACTACGCAAATCGACGAGAACGTTTACACCCTTTACGCATCCGCGCTCGTCAACACCGACATAGGCGCTTTTTATGCCGCCAACCGCAAGGAGGGCGACGTTATCCTTGACGGCGGAGTTCACAAAAGGGTAAAGAAGCTTATGTGCGATAAAAAAGTGCCGAGGAGCGACAGATCCTCTCTCCCCCTTATACTATCGGGCGACGAGATCGTCTACGTCCCCCTTTGCGCCGTGTCCGATGGGATACGAGCGAAAAAAAATAACTTTGAATTGAAAATTTCAATATATAAAAAAACTAAATCTTAAAAACAGAGGAGAATCAATTATGCTTCAGGACATCGAAAGAGTAATGGTAAGCGAGGAAGAACTGGACAAAATAACAACAAACCTCGCCAATCAGATAAATAAAGATTACGCAGGCTCAAAAAAGCCGCTTATAATCATAACCATTCTCAAAGGCTCGCTTATTTTCGCTTCCGACCTTATGAAAAAAATAGACCTTCCTTTGGAGCTTGAATTTATGAAGGTGTCGTCATACGGCGCAGGCACGAAAAACTCAGGCGAGATCAAGATACATCTGGACCTTATGAGAGAAAATCTGGAGCAGTACGATCTCCTTATCGTTGAGGACATCGTTGACAGCGGACGCACCCTGTCCCGTCTTACTCAGCTTCTCAGAAACAGAAACGCCAATAGCGTAAAGACCTGCACCCTTCTCGACAAGCCCTCCCGCCGCGAGGTCGACTTTACACCCGATTATTGCGGTCAGATAATTGAGGACGAGTTCGTCGTCGGCTACGGTCTTGATTATAACGAAAAATACAGAAATCTCCCCTTCGTGGGCGTACTTAAGAGAAGTGTTTACGAAAATTAAATTTGCGTCAACCTTCACACTGCCGTAACATAAAATTAACATAACGATGCTATACTCATATAGGTGAAAATTAAATTTCACGTATATATTGAAAACGCCGATTTAGGGCATATAATAAATAAAGACATTCTCAAACCAACATAAACGGAGGACTAAATGAAGAAAAACGTAAAGCAGATACTATTTTACGTTGCTTTGATTGCGGTGGTCATCATCGTATGCGTACTTCTTTTCAAGCAAAGCGACGTAAATATGAAATATTCCGACGTGGTCAAGGCGTTCAAGACCGAGCAGGTTGACAGCTTCGTTCTTGGCAACGACAACGTTCTCAAGCTTACCTTTAAGGAAGGCTCTGAGATAGGTCAGGAGTTCGGAAGCAAGAACGATGACGGCCAGTATGTGAAAAGCTACAAAATATCAAATATTGGCATCTTCCACGCAGACCTTGGCGAGCTTATCGTAGATCAGATCGCCGCGGGAACTCTTGAGGGCGAATACGTTCCGCCTGCTGAATACGCAGCTTGGCTCACTTATATCCCCGTGATCCTGGTTGTTGTGGCACTTATCGTAATGTATATCATAATGACCCGCCAGATAAGCAACGGCGGTCCCGGCAAAATGAATAATTTTGCAAAATCCCGAGCAAAAATGGCTACTCCCGACGATAAGGACAAGGTTACCTTCAGAGACGTAGCGGGAGCTGACGAGGAAAAGGAAGAGCTTGAGGAGATCGTAGAATTCCTTAAAGACCCCTCCAAATTCGCAAAGCTTGGCGCAAAGATTCCCCATGGCGTACTGCTCATGGGCCCTCCCGGTACGGGTAAGACCTTGCTTGCAAAGGCTGTTGCGGGTGAAGCGGGTGTTCCCTTCTATTCTATTTCGGGTTCGGATTTCGTTGAGATGTACGTCGGCGTAGGCGCGTCGAGAGTAAGAGACCTTTTCGACACCGCGAGAAAATCCCCCGCTTCTATCGTATTTATCGACGAGATCGACGCAGTGGGACGTCACAGAGGCGCAGGTCTTGGCGGCGGTCACGACGAGCGCGAGCAGACATTAAACCAGCTCCTTGTTGAAATGGACGGCTTCGGCTCTCATGACGGCATTATCGTCATCGCCGCAACCAACCGTCCCGACATCCTTGACCCCGCGCTTCTCCGTCCCGGTCGTTTCGACAGACAGATAACGGTCAACTATCCCGACATTAACGGTCGAGTTGAGATACTCAAGGTACACTCCAGAAACAAACCTCTCGAAGGCTCGGTAGATCTCAAGGAGATCGCTCGCATGACCGTAGGCTTTACGGGAGCAGACCTTGCTAACCTGCTTAACGAGGCAGCCCTTCTCGCAACGAGACGCGGCAAGAGCCTTGTTGGCATGGACGATATCTCCGACGCATTCATCCGCGTCATTGCAGGCCCCAAGAAAAAGTCCAGAGTAATGAAGGACGAGGAAAAGAGAAATACCGCTTACCACGAGGCAGGTCACGCTATGATAGCCTACCACCTCGACCTTGACCCCGTTCAGCAGATCTCCATTATTCCTTCGGGACGCGCCCTCGGTTATACGCTCAATCCCCCCACAGAGGATAAGTACAGCGTTTACAAGAGCGAGCTTAAGAAGAAGATATCTATGCTTCTCGGCGGCAGAGCCGCAGAGGAGATCGTCAACGGCGATGTCAGCGGCGGTGCATCCAACGATATAGAGCGCGCTACAAAGACCGCAAAGAACATGATAACAAGACTTGGTATGTCCGACGTTCTCGGTCCCCGTTGCTTTGGCAACGATCAGGGCGAGGTATTCCTTGGACGTGACTTCTCCTCCTCTCAGGATTATTCCGAGGAGATCGCGGCAAAGATCGACAGCGAGATCCACGAGATCATCAGCGAGGCGTACGACAAGGCTAAAACGATCCTTAAGGACGACATCTCAAAGCTGCATTTCATCGCAGAATTCCTTGTTAAGCACGAGGTCATGGACGGCGATCAGTTCAAGGCGGTAATGGAGAGCGACGAGCCTACCATGGAAGAGATCGAGGCTATTGCCGAGGCGAAGAAAAAGAAGAGCGCCGAGGACAATAAGAACCGCGAGATCGAAAATGCCGAGAAGGCAAAGGCTGAGGCCGAGGCGGCGGCAAATGCCGAAGCAAACGCTGAAGCAAATGAAGAAGCAGGTGCTGAAGCAAATGAAGAAACACCCGACGAGCTTAACGCCGACACTGTAAAAGAATCTGAAGAAGAGATTTCTAAGGAAGAAGATAACGGCGAAAACGAAAAAGATTAATTAAACCAACACAAAAGCCTATCGCGAACGCGATAGGCTTTTTGATATATAGAATTTAAATTATTTTCCAAGATACTCTTCAAGGGTAATTCCCTTTTCGTATATCTCGGTGGCCGCGGCAACTCCTACGAATCTGTAATGCCATGATTCATAAGAATATCCGGTGACGTCGGTCTTGTCCTCGGGGAAGCGTAGAATAAATCCGTACTTGTGGGCGTTTTGGCAAAGCCAGGTATAAGCCTTCGTCTCGGCAAAGCCCTTATCGTAGGGATTGGCGGGAGTTTCGATACCATAGTTCCAAAGACCTACCATTTCGTCGGTAATAAGATCCATGCAAAGTCCTGTCTGATGCTCGCTTGTTCCCGGATATGCGGAGTAGGTCAGAACAAAGTCCTTTACCTGATCATCGCTCCACGCGGGATGCGCCGCGCTTTCCTCGGCACAATAACGGTCAAACAAGGTTTTCTGATAATCGTAGGTTCTGTATCCGCTTGTTATAGTTACACCGGTAATTCCGGCATCCTCCATGGCATCAAGCATATCGCAAGCCGCATTTGCAGTATTCTTCTCAAGCTCTATATTTTTGCCGCCGGTGGTGTAGCTTTTGTCAACGACTACAAGATCTTCGGGAACGTAGCTCTTATCGACCGTGTTATTTTTGTTAACTAAAATCAAATACATACTGTCATTCTCATTACAAGACACCAGCGAAAACGCAGAGAGCATCATCACCGCTACCAACAATATACTTATATACTTAAACTTCATTTTTTCTCCTACTCCTACGCCTTCGCCTTGGTCTCTATCATAAAAAAGTATGGCGAGGTAGCGCTGTTGATGATCTTCACCTTTGTGGCGCAGACCTTGAAGCGGCTAATTCCCTCAAGATATTCCTCTATCATTCTGCCCTCTGCGTCTCCCTCGGGGTGACCGGGGTAGACCGCGATATTAAGTATTCCGTCACGGTCAAGAAGCTCGATAGCGGCTTCTATTGCGGGCATGGTAGTCTCACGCATAGTGGTGATGGTCTTGTCTCCGCCCGGGAGCCAACCAAGATTGAACATTCCCGCCTTGATGGGTTCTTTGACATAATTCTTCACATTGTGGTGCGAGTCGCAGATAAGAGTGTAGTTATCGGGACAACCTGCCGCCTTAAGATTTTTGGCGGTGGAATCCACCGCAGATTGTTGAATATCAAAGGCGTAGACGTGACCGCTCTCGCCAACGGTCTTGGACAAAAACTCGGTATCGTGACCGTTACCCATGGTAAAGTCCACGCAGACATCACCCTCTTTAAGATGAGTTAAAATAAACTGCTTATGCAGGTCAAGTAGATCTATCATTACGATTATATGCCGAACTGCGGCATCCTTTCTTACTTTCCGTTCTTATGTATATCAGAGCGCAAGAACTTTATCGAGCGCTCTACCGAATCCTTGGAATTGTACCAAGGCTCCTCGGCGTATCTGTAATCGAATTTCTTGCAGAACCAGCTTACGTCATCCTTCAGCTCCTCAAGGTAACGCTCCTCAATAGCCTCTACCTGCTTGGCGAACTCCTGAACCTTTTTCTTGGGAAGCTTGTTCTGACCGTACTGCAAAAACTTTCTGTAATGGGGCAGACAAAAATAGGGCTGTCCCTCAAGCTTTTTCGGAAAATCGGGATCGGAATTCCAAAGCAGCACCGCGGTCTCCACCATGTGTTCAAAATTGAAGGATATGCGATCGCAGACGTAGCAGGTCCCCTCAAGCTCGCCTATGCGCTTGATAGGCTTTGATCCCATACCGCCGCCAAGTCCACCGTCCTTCAGCTCTTTTTTGAGAAGATCAAGGTGACTTTCAAGAGTCAGCGCCATACCAAGGCGGTTCTTTCTGACGAACATCATATCGTAGTGAGTGCGGCAAAATCCCGTTTTATTGGTCTTGATGCGGACGTCAGGCTCCATCATCGACGCGCCGAGGATCAGCTCAAGCTCGTCGTTTTCAAGCTTATTATAAAGGGCGCAGAAGGGGCAACCGCAGCTTTTGTCTGCCGCGGAGGCTTCAAACGCCTCGTTCACGGGTATGGTATAGATCTGTTCCATATTTTATCCTTTCGCTTCGCAGAATTTATTACAAAATCCTATTGAAATCGAGCAATTTTACTGCTATAATTATAATATATTATTTTATCATAATTTTTGCATTTTTTCAAGTGCAAATTTATAAATACGGAGATTTTTTATGATACTTGTGGAAAACGTTACAGAATTTAATATCGGCGCGCTTTCCTGTGTGAAAATAGAAAAGGTTTTGCTCTTTGATGTAGGCAAGGTCTTTGACTGCGGACAGTGCTTCAGATTTGATCCCGTTACCGATTCGGCGCACGAAGTTGAGTTTGCGGGCTGTGCCTTGGGCAAATACATATCGGTGGCGCAGGACAGAGACGCGATCTACATATATAACGCCACGATTGACGAATATGAGAGCGTGTGGAGAACCTATCTCGGTCTTGACCGCGATTACGGCGAGATAAACGCGGATATTTTGTCGCTCTCTGAAAATCCCGCACTTACGAGCGCGGTGGAGCAGGCATCGGGCATCAGAATTCTTCGCCAAGAGCCTTGGGAGGCTATCTGCTCATTTATAATTTCTCAAAACAACAACATTCCAAGAATAAAAAAGCTGGTGGCGGCACTTTGTCGCGCTTGCGGCGACGAGATCGACGTGTCCGCTATGGACGGTCACATCGCCGACGCGCACAAGACCGCCGAGGGACATTTTTACAGCTTCCCTTCACCCGACAGAGTTCTTGAGCTTGGAATTTCGGGACTTGCCGAGCTGAAAACCGGATTTCGAGCAAAATACATCTTCGACGCGGCAGAAAAAATGGTCAAGGGTGCGATCGACCTTGGTTTTTTAGAAAATTCCGACACCGAGGAGTGCGTCAAGCATCTTTGCGCGGTCAAAGGTATCGGTCCTAAGGTTGCGAGCTGCGCTCTGCTATTTGGCTTTGGAAAGCTTGACGCATTCCCCATAGACGTCTGGATAAAAAAGGTCATGGCAAAATACTTTGACAAGGATTTTGACCCCGCAAGCCTCGGCGAATACGCGGGCATCGCCCAGCAGTATTTTTTCTATTACGAAAGATACTTGCAGAGCGAAAATTGAGGTGAATTATGAATATAGAAGAAAAGATTGAATTTTTGCGCCGTCGCCACCCTGCTTTCGGTCGCAAGGCGATGTATGACGTAGATAACAAGGGCAACGAATTTTGCGAGATCGTATATCCCAACGAGAAAAACCCAATGATGCCCATAGCGGTCAGCGTCAGTGACAGCGGGTGTCTCATATCGGTGGGACAGATAAGCCACGTCACGGGTGACTATCCGATCTCGCCCGAGCAGGCTGCGTCGGCTATCGACGATATTATCTCGGACAGAATAGTTTTCGTCCTCGGTTACGCCGATGACGACGACATTGGCTCAGGCGCGCCCTTTATGACCGATATATACGCTATCACGGGTGACGAGGACGATATGAGCGACAAGCTTGAAAAATTTATTACCAAGATCAGCACTCCCGTCAAGGGCATCCGACGCAGACTGACACCTCTCAAGGGCAGATTTATCATCACTAATTTTTCGGGCAGTGAAAACAGAACTATT
>JAZNII010000116.1:0-1987 GCA_045577415.1 Eubacteriales bacterium | reverse complement strand
AGAAGCTGACCATCGTGCAGAATCTCCCCGACCTGACCTGCGAGGCGAACACCGCCGCAGAGCTCAAGTCGATGGAGAATGTCGAGATCATTTATAACACCGTCGTTGAGGAATACGTTTCCGAGGGCGGCGAGCTTACGGGCATCGTCGTCAAGAACACCGAAACCGGCGATCTGACCAAGCTCAAGGTTGACGGCATCTTCCTTGCAGTCGGAATGGCTCCCGCAACCGATATTTTCAAGGACATCGCGCCCATCGACCCCTATGGCTATCTCATCGCAAGTGATGACGGCGACATGGGTTGCGAAGGTGTCTTCGCAGCAGGCGACTGCCGCAAGAAGGGCGTCCGCCAGATCTCAACCGCAACCTCCGACGGCGCTTGCGCGGCGCTGGCGGCTTGTAAGTACGTGGATTCTTTGTCATAAAAAGATAGCAAAATTTTGTTCAGTTGTTTTACTAAGAAGTGAACAGTGGTTAGTGGACAGTGGACAGAAAGATGCTGAAAAATCAGCGCATCGGTAAGTCATTTGTGTCAGAGGATAGGTAAGCCAGTAGGAATCGTAGGTAAGTCCTCGTCAAGGTGGAGATTGTAAAGTTTTCGCCTCGCGAAAAGTTTACAATACTACCTTGACGAAGCAGCAAAAATATAGTGGATACGGGTGAAAACACAAGTGTGTTTTCGCCCTCCTCAGCCTACTATTTTAACACATCCAGCGGGAAAAAGCAACAGGAGTTCATATCAACGGTTCCGAGGATAAAGTCAGCAAGATAAGCCTCATAATAATTGTTCTCCAAAGGCTTAAGCCCAATATACAGACCTCTCAACGAATGCCCGATAGCGATACGAATGCCGTTCAAAACGATCTCACCGCCGGCTGTCACTTTTCTGGTCAAGAATCCTAAAGGATACTCGATCTCCTCGTAATCACCTATGTACTTTCTTTCAGAGGGTATAAATACTTCATCAGGCGTCTTCATGCCGATCGCTTCATTGGGACGAACCGAGTTGTATTCCTCGACCCAAGCATCAATTACAGCTTGATTTGCAAGAACACCGCCACGTACTTTACCCTCGATCTCGCGAGCAATATCCGCATGCATTCTCTCAAGAGATCCATTCTGACCCGGTGAGCCTTTCTCGGTTCTGTCGGGAGTAATACCCAGAGTGATCCACCAAGCAGAGAGGCTTGTGAGAGATAAAACCCCGTTCGGAGAGGAAAAAGGCGTGCCATTGTCACTTCTTATGACCTTTGGAAGCCCATATTTCTTGAAAAGCTCTATCATAACGGCTCTTACAGCCTCGGAAGACTTACTTTGCATAAGCTTTACACAAAGTATTTTTCTTGAAACCAGTTCGCGAACTGTGAATGGTTCGCATATTTCACCATCGGATCTCCAATAGCCTTTGAAGTCGATCGCCCAAACATCATTGACCACTTGAGGTTGAATGTGGGCATGCAGCCTTCGGCAATCTGCGGAAACGGGTTTAACACGTCTTTTCTTGATAAGATTTGCTTTAGAGAGAATTCTGTTAACGCTGCTCAAAGACGGAACTTCTGCGTTTCTGCGAGACTTTTTGAAGAGCTCCAAGATCTTTTTTGCACCCCAATATGGATGCGCGGTCTTCAACTGAATGATCGCGATCACAGTATCTTCGGGCAAAGCGTTAGGGTGATTTTCAGCCTCACGACTTTTCTCATAAAGACCGAGCTTACCCTCTTCGTAGAAACGATTTTTCCATTTGTGACCTGTTTTCTCGGATATTCCGAAGTCCTCACAAATGTACTTAAAAGGCTTTTCAGCTTTGATCACAGCATCGATAAATTTTTCTTTTTCTTTCATCACATCGGTTTCCTTCCAAGACATTTTGTCACCGCCTTTCGACGGTTATTATACCATATTTTTGCCTTGGACTTACCGATGCTCTGACACATTCACTTACCGATGCTCTGACACATTCGACTTACCGATGCGCTGAAACCGGACA
>JAZNII010000115.1:0-5984 GCA_045577415.1 Eubacteriales bacterium | reverse complement strand
GATGCCGACGAAAGCTGTGATATTGCCGATCCTATGAAAAGGGTGAGCGAGTTGGCAGCGATCAAGGGCAGAGCCGTTAAAGGGAAGATAAGCGAGAGCGACGGGGACGAGACCTTGATCATCGCCTGCGACACTCTGGTCTATGCGGGCGGCGAATTTCTCGGAAAGCCCCGCGATAAAGACGATGCTCGCAGAATGATAAAAATGCTTTCGGGAAAAGCTCATTCGGTCGTGAGCGGTCTTTACGTGTGCTACGGCGGCAAGGAATTTTCCTCCGCGTCCGAGACCAAGGTAGTATTTGACAGTATGACCGACGGAGAGATCGAGGCTTATATCAGATCCCACGAGCCTTACGACAAGGCGGGCGGATACGCGGTGCAGGGACTTGCGTCGCTCTACGTTTCGGGACTTGAGGGCGACTATTTCAACGTAGTCGGACTTCCCGTAAATCTTTTGTATAAAACGTTAAAAAATGAATTTGGGATCGATTTTGACAGTCTGAAAGGCTAAAATCGACTTTTGATAGCCTAAACGTGAGGTTTCAGGTCAAAAATCTATGAAGGGAGGGGTATGATTGCCAAAGCATATAGGGCTTGACCTTGGTACGTCCAACACAAGGATGTTTATCAAGGGCAAGGGAATTGTCCTGCGCTCACCAACCGTGGTGACCGTGGAAAAGCACAAGGATATTGTAGTGGCGCTTGGCAGTGAGGCAAAAAAAATGATAGGCAAGACCCCCTCTAACATGGAGGCTTACAGACCTATCAGAAACGGCGTTATTGCGGATTTTGAGGTCGCGGCGATGATGATACACGAATATTTCGTCAAGACCGAGGCGCTGTCGCTCTTTAATCGCCCCGTGGTGCTTGTAAGCACCCCCGAAAACTGCACCGAGGTCGAGAGACTGGCGGTAGAGAACGCGATCTTTGCGGCGGGAGCGAAGGCGGTTGGTGTCATCGGCTCGTCAATGGCGGCCGCGGTGGGCGCGGGACTTAACGTAAACAGTCCTCGCGGATGTATGATCGTGGACATCGGCGGCGGAATGACGCAGGTGGCGGTCATAAGCTCGGGAGGCTTGGTGCGGTCAAGAGCTATCAAGCTGGCGGGTGATAAGCTGGACGCGGCGATAATCAATAATCTGCGCACAAAGAGAGACCTTTTCGTCGGTGAGATGACCGCGGAGATGCTTAAGGTGAGACTTGGCAGCGCAGTCCCCGGCGCCGAGAGGGGTCTGCTTGACGTAAGCGGACTTAACGAAAAGCTGAAATGCGCTCAAACGGTGCGCGTCTGCTCCGATGATATACACGGAGCAATTCACTCGGCGCTTGAAGCGATATGCAGGACCATTACGAGTGTTCTTGAAAGCTCTCCGCCCGAAATTGCGGGAGACATTTCCGAATTCGGTATAATGCTGGTAGGCGGCGGCGCCAACATCCACGGAATAGGCGAGCTTATTCGCAAAAAAACGGGACTTCGCGTAACGGTTGCAAAGAACCCCATGGATTGCGAATGTATCGGCATTGCGAAGCTTATTGAGCGTCCTTCAACTATTCCCGGCGGAATACTCTATAAAAACAGATAAATTTTTACATAATGTATTTTGGGCAAGGAGGTGCGACGGTGAATCAAGACGGTCTTTTTTGGAATTCAAACGGCTCGGACAATGGCACGGAGACTCCCGTCATTAACGATAACACCACCGCGCTTGCCGTTTCGCAGGCAAGACGGGTCTATTCGACAGTAGGATTCGGGTACGCGGTCTATGCGGTGATCTCCTTGATAGTGGCGCTTATAATACAGATCGCCGTTCTGATCATCTCCCCCGATCTTATCGAAAACACCTTGTTTTTAAACATTCTTTCCCCTATATCGTTGTACGTTTTCGCGCTCCCCGCGCTTCTGTTGATCCTTGCTCTCTTTCACATCAAGGGCGAGGCTCCCGAGAGAAAGAGGCTCGGCTTTGGCGCGTGGCTTCTGATACTCCTTATCAGCTTTGGTCTTATGTATATAGGATCATTTACGGGACAGTTCGTCATGTGGGGTGTGTCCGAGGTGGTGGGATACGATTACAGCAATATGCTGGAAAGCATGATCGACTATGATAAAATGTGGATCACCGTAATATTTATGTGCGTGGTCGCTCCTATTGGCGAGGAATTTGTATTCAGAAAGCTGATAATCGACAGAACTCATAAATACGGCGGATTTGTCAGCGTGCTTGTGTCGGGACTTATATTCGGTCTTATGCACGCAAACTTTTATCAGTTTTTCTACGCCTTTGCCTTGGGACTTGTACTGGGATACGTTTATTACAGCACGGGCAGGATATGGTACACTATCGCTCTGCACGCGGCGATCAATTTTATAGGAAGCGTTGTGACCGCATATCTTGATCTTGGGGTCACGCAGATGAGCGAGGCGCTTGTGTCTCTGAATACAGAGAGCGTGGAGGAGATGCTTGCCTTCATAGGGCAATACGGACTTATAATAGTCGCGGAATACGCGTTCTTGGCGTTTGTGCTTGTCGCTATGATATGCGCCGTCGTGTTGCCGATAGTTCTTCGTAAAAAAGTGATCTTGGAAAGAAATGAGCTTCCAGCTCCAAGGAAAAAGGTGCTTGGTGCAGCTTTCCTTAACATAGGCGTTATAGTAATGCTTGCGGTCTACGTTGTTCAATTTGCATTAAATCTGATACCGCCCAACATCGGGCAATAAATTATACGGAATGGAGGTTTTTTATGAGAGAAAGATTAAAAAGACCTTCATTCCGTATTGCTTTTGTGGGGGCGCTGTTCATCGTTATCTGCCTTGTGTTTTTCGTGAGGATGTTCAATATCATGGCGACTGCCGACCCCGAAGATAGAATAGAGACGGGAACCTATACCCGCCGAGAGCCGATACAGGCGCTTCGCGGCGAGATATACGACCGCAACGGCAATCTGCTCGTCTATAACGAATACACCTATAACATGGTGTTTGACTACGATGCTATGGAGGCTACGCAGGTCGAGCGAAACGAGACCATTCTTCAGGCTGTTGCCGCGTTGAGAAAAAACGGATTTGCGTCCCACAGAACCGAAACCAGCTTTCCTTTTACGGGAACATATCCCAATTATACGTACACGGCGGCGGCGCGTGACGGCGAGTCGGACATATATTACAGACTGCTCAAGAGAATAGCCGAAAACGAGCTTGAGACCGACGCGCCTGTAAGCAAGACCGAGCTGACGGTCGCTTACCTTGACGATTTTTACACTCAAAACCCCGACAACTTCCCCTCGGAGAGTGAAATCGTTGATTGGTTTGTCAACCGATACAAGCTTGACGAAAAGAACGAGTTGGGCGAGCCGATGTTTACAAACGAGCAGATAGACGAGATAATCCGCGTCAGATACGACATGGAGGTGGCGGATTTTTCGGTCTATAACCGCTACACCTTTGCAAAAGAGCTTGACGTATCGTTCATAACCTATGTAAAAGAGCTGAATTTGGTGGGAGCTGATTTTGAGGTCGAAGCTTCAAGAAAATACGCCTATCCGGGTCACGCGTCTCACATTCTTGGACGCACGGGCGCTATCTTGGCGGAGAATTGGGAATATTATCAAGCGCTTGGCTATGATATGAACGACACCGTGGGACTTGACGGATGCGAGGCGGCGTTTGAGGAATATTTGCGAGGTGTTGACGGCGTAAGGGTCGTCGTGGAGGACAAGGACGGCAACGTTATAAGAAGCTACGTCGAAAAAGAACCGATCCCGGGCAAGGACGTCTATCTGACCATTGACATTGATCTTCAGATCGCCGCAGAGGCGGCGCTTGAGGAAAACATCAAGCTCGTTGGAGACGCACATGCGGGCGCTTTGACCGCCATTGACCCCGATAACGGAGACGTGCTGGTGCTTGCGTCTTATCCTACCTTTGATCTGACTACATATAATAAGGACTATACTTCTTTGTCGAAGGATCCTCACAATCCCTTGCTCAACCGCGCCCTTAACGCCTACACCCCCGGATCTGCTTTTAAGGTGGGTATGGTGGCAGCAGGAATAACCACGGGAACGGTACGGCCGTCCACCGCCTTTTATTGCGGCGGTGCGGATCCGGTGTACGGAAACAAATGCTGGGTATATCCCGGGTTGCACGGTGACGTAAATGCATCCTACGCTTTGCAGGTGTCCTGTAACTGTTATTTCTATGAGCTGGGTCCGCGAATGGGCATAGAAAATATGAACAGATATTGTGCCGCCTTCGGACTGGGAGAGCCAACGGGAATAGAGATTCGTGAAAGCACGGGCATCCTTGCGGGTCCCGATTACGTTGAGAGCGTAGGTCAGCAGTGGAACGAAAGAGATACCGTTATGGCGGCTATCGGACAGTCGGTGAATATGTTTAACCCACTACAGCTTTCAAATTATATCGCTACGGTGCTGAACGGCGGCGACAGACGGTCGGTGCATCTTTTAAAGGAAGTAAGGACTTATAGCGGAGAGGTCGTCTATAAAGCCCAAGCGGAAATCGTTGACAGCATCTTGCTTTCGTCGGATGCTGTGTCTACCGTGAAGCAGGGAATGAAGCAGATGATCCAAAACGATGCCGCGGCTTCCTACTATATGTCGGGATTGCCCGTTACCGTTGGCGGCAAGACGGGAACCGCGCAAAGGGGAACAGGCAAAAACGATAACAGACTTTTCGTCTGCGCCGCGCCCTATAACGATCCCGAAATAATTGTCTCCGTGGTGCTTGAGCCTGACGACAGTATTCCTAAGGATAACGCTCACGGCTCGTCCTACGCGTCCTACGCGGCGGCAGAGACGCTGAAAGAGTATTATAATAATAAAAAATGAAAGAATTTTTCTTGCGATTTTAAAAAACACGGCATATCTCACAAGAGGTGTGCCGTGTTTGCGTTTGTGAAAATATATTCCCGATAGGTATTTACAAACAGAAAAAAGTGTGATATAATAAATCTGCCAAACGAATTTAATAATCTCACAGATAGATGAATTTTTCTTTATGGGGTAGCTATACCCTTTTTGCGTTCATCATTAGACGATTTCCATTTGGTAAAAATGTGACTCCCGTTTGATGATGAATAATCTATCTGCGTATAAGTTCGTTTGGCGACAACTTGGAGTTTGCATTTTTCGGTGCGTGGCTTCGGTTGCGCACCTTTTTTATGCTGATGGGGGATATATGAGCAAGAATATTCAAAAAAGAGTAATAGATATTACGGGTATTGAGCTTATGCCCGGTGAACCTACTGCTTGTCTTGGCAACGGACAGCAAGGGTTTGAGTGTTGTTGCGACGAGTGCGACTGCTATTCACTTTGTTTTCCCGAATTTGATCCAAAAACTAAATAAGAAAATATGGATAAAGGTTGCATTTGATTTTTTTGAAATTTCTTCAAAAAATTTTCAAAAACCTATTGACAAAGTGATTTGACTGTGATATAATAATCAAGTTGCCGCGCAAAAACGGCACTGCTTCCAAGCATTGAAAAAAGGTCAAAAAAATTTGAAAAAATTTTAAAAAACCTCTTGACAAGTCGCTTGGAAAGTGATATAATGATCGGGCGCTCAAATGAGGCGCACAAATTGAACCTTGACAATTGAACAACAAAAGATAGAAGTACAAAGCAAAAAAAGCAAGTGCGAAATACAGATCTGTCAAAAAACTAAGAGTAAATAACACAACTCTAAAAAGTAAAAGAAGCTAGAGAAAATAGCTCAAACAGGATCTAACCGCTTAGCGGAAGATATACAAAATGTTTGAGAGTTTGATCCTGGCTCAGGATGAACGCTGGCGGCGTGCATAACACATTCAAGTCGAACGGAGTAATTCTTTCGGGGATTACTTAGTGGCGGACGGGTGAGTAACGCGTGAGCAACCTGCCCTTATGTGGGGGACAACAGTTGGAAACGACTGCTAATACCGCATAACGTTACGAGATCGCATGATCATGTAACCAAAGATTTATTGCGTA
>JAZNII010000114.1:0-2495 GCA_045577415.1 Eubacteriales bacterium | reverse complement strand
CATATATTCGTCGTACGCCTCGTAAGCCTTTTTGCAGGCCCTCTTTACGTCTGCCTTGGCAAACGCTCCGAAGTGCTTCTCCAGCACCTTTGCAAAGCGTGCGGCAAATTCGCCTCTGTTATGAGGTCCTACGTAATCGTTAATATACTTGATATTGCCGAAATTAAGAGTATTAGCCTCAATCACCTCGGGATAACCCGCGATCACCGCGCAGTTGAAGCAGTTTTTAGCCTTCTTTTCGTTGAAATTGTAGGTCATGCAGGGATAGAATATGGTGTCAACACCCATTTCTATAAGCTGCTGGATATGACCGTGTACCATCTTCGCGGGGAAGCATACCGTATCCGAGGGAATCGTACCCTGACCTTTAAGGTAAAGCTTTCTGTTGGAAAATCCGCTCATTTTGACCTTAAATCCAAGCTCTCGGAAAAGGGTGTTCCAGAAGGGATACATTTCGTACATATTCAGAGCCATAGGCAGACCTATAACGCCTCTGCTTCCCTCTCCTTCGGGGTAGGAAGCAAGCTTTTTGAGCTTGTACTCGTAAAGATTGAGCGAATCGTCCTGCGCCTTGTTGGTAACTGGCTTTTCGCAACGGTTTCCGCCGATAAATCTGCGTCCGCCGCCAAAATCGTTGACCGTGAGCTGACAACGGTTATTACAGCCCTTGCAGGTAACGCTCTTTATGGAATAGCTGAAGTCCTTGATTTCCTCATAGGAAAGAATGCCCGAATATCCCTCGTGCTTTTTCATTTGCTTTGCGTAAAGAGCCGCTCCGTAAGCGCCCATCATGCCCGCGATGTCGGGACGAATGACCTCCGCTCCGATCTCCTGCTCAAATGCGCGAAGCACCGCGTTATTAAGGAATGTACCACCCTGAACCACTATTCTCTTTCCAAGCTCGTCGGCAGAATGAACTCTTATGACCTTATAAAGCGCGTTCTTGACGACGCTTATGGAAAGTCCCGCGGAAATATTTTCTACGGTAACGCCTTCTTTCTGCGCCTGCTTTACAGACGAATTCATAAAGACCGTACATCTTGAACCCAAGTCAACGGGATTATTGCCGAAAAGTCCGAGATTTGCGAACTCGTCGATAGGATAACCCAGCGAGCTTGCAAAGGTCTGCAAAAATGATCCGCACCCCGACGAACAAGCTTCGTTGAGGAATATATTATCGATAGCGCCGTTGCGTATCTTGAAGCACTTCATGTCCTGACCGCCGATGTCGATTATAAACTCAACGTCGGGCATAAAATACTTCGCGGCGGTAAAGTGAGCTACCGTCTCGACAACACCGATATCGATGCCGAGGGCGCTTCTCATCATATCCTCGCCGTAGCCCGTGACCGCGCTTGAAACGATCTTAACGTCGGGATACTTTTCATACATCTCAATAAGGGTATCCTTAACTACATCGATAGGCTTACCCTGATTTGACTGATACTTTGAGTATATGATCGCTCCGTCGGCATCGGTAAGCACCACCTTAAGGGTGGTAGAACCCGAGTCGATACCGAGGTAAGCGTCGCCCGAATACAAGGCGCCTTCCCTTCTGGGAACGCTGTGAGCGTTATGACGCTCCATAAATTCCTCATACTCCGCCTTATTTGCAAACAAGGGACGGAGAGTGGTATCAGCGGTAAAATCAGCCTTTTCGCCGATTATCTCGTACGCCTTTTGGAGGTCTACCTTTTCTTCGGCATAGTAAGCCGCTCCGAGAGCGACGAACACAAGCGAATCCTCGGGACAGATACCGTTGCAGTTAAGCGTTTTGTCAAACGCGCGTCTCAGCTCGGACAAGAAAGTAAGAGGACCGCCAAGGTACACGATATTTCCCTCAATGGGGTGTCCCTGCGCCAGACCCGTGATAGTCTGATTGACGATTGCGTAGAAAATACTTGCCGAAATATCTTCCTTTCTCGCTCCTTGATTGAGCAGAGGCTGAATGTCGGTCTTTGCGAAAACTCCGCATCTTGACGCGATGGAATATATCTTCTCGTAATTCTTGGCAAGCTCGTTCATCTCGCCTGTCTCTATCTGCATAAGGCTCGCCATCTGATCGGCAAACGCGCCCGTTCCGCCCGCGCAGGTACCGTTCATTCTGACCTCAAGGTTTCCCTTCAAAAACAGTATTTTTGCGTCCTCGCCGCCAAGCTCGATAACTACGTCGGTGTCGGGCAAGCGATTGCTTATAGCCACCTTGGTAGCGTAGACCTCCTGCACGAATGGCACGCCCGCGCGCTCTGCAAGTCCCATGCCCGCAGAACCCGACACCGCGCATACCACGGGCTCTGTTATATTGAATTTTTCAATTAAGCCTTTAATGACCTCGCGGGTCTTCTCGGTGATCATGGCGAAATGTCGCTCATAGCTCTTATGGAGAAGATTACCGCTTTCATCAAGCACAACGCACTTTATCGTGGTTGAGCCTATATCAATACCAATTTTCATGGTTTTTCCTTTCGTTATTGGATCTTTTTCATATAGAACAG